>JBFHGI010000604.1:0-1988 GCA_041583175.1 Pseudorhodobacter sp.
CGTAATGTCAACCGCTGCAAGATCCCGATCACCCCGACCAGACACGCCGCCAATATCGCGGCCAGAACCAGCGTCGCCCAGATCTGGATGGTCTGCCCGTAATAAGAGCCTGCCAGAAGCCGTGTCCCCAGCCCTGCCCCGCTCACCGGCAGCTCTGCCACGATTGTGCCGACCAAGCTCGCCGCGATCCCGACCTTCAAGCTGGCAAAAAGATAAGGCACCGAGGCAGGCAAGCGCAGCTTCCAAAGTCCCTGCACCGCCGATGCGTTATAGGTGCGCAGCAAATCCAGTTGCATCCCATCCGGTGCCCGCAACCCCTTGACCATGCCCACCACCACGGGGAAAAAACTGAGATATGCGGCAATCAACGCCTTCGGCACCATACCGGTAACATCAATCGAATTCAGAACAACGATGATCATCGGCGCAAGAGCAACAATCGGTATGGTCTGGCTGGCAATGGCCCAAGGCATCACCGATCCGTCCATCGCGCGGTTGTGTACAATGCCAATCGCCAGGAGAATACCGAAGCCGGAGCCGATGCCAAAGCCCAGCACCGTTGCCGTGAACGTCACCCATGCATGTAACAGCAAGCCGCGCTTCGACAAGGTGCCAGAGTTTATATACCCGCGGCGCCCATCCACTTCCTCGCCCCAGGTCAAGGCCCAGAACTCGGCCACCACCTGATGCGGCGCGGGCAGGACTGGCCTTTCCTGCGCCATCGTCTTGGGCAAAATCTCGACCCAGCCGATCTCTACCCCGGCGCGCCCCGCCTGATCCCGCTCCCACTGGGCGTTCATCAGCACCGCTGCCGCATACCAGATCGCCACTATGGCCCCGACAACCACCAAAACGGGCGCGAGCGATTTCATACGCGCCCCGCTTTCTGTTCGGCACACATATCCGCCGGGGGGGACAGAAACTCACCCTCAACCGCTATGGTGCTTTCAATCATCATAGGAATGCCCCGCCCGCAAACCGTCCCGCACCCTATGCGCAATTTCGATAAATTCACGACTGTCGCGAATGTCCAATGGCCGGTCTCGCGGCAAAGGGCTCTCGATCACATCGGCAATCCGCCCGGGCCGCGGGCTCATCACAACAATCTTGGTGCTCAGGTAAACCGCCTCGGGGATCGAATGGGTCACGAAGGCAATCGTCTTTTGTGTCCTTGCCCAAAGCGCCAGAAGCTGCTCGTTCAGATGGTCGCGCACAATCTCGTCCAACGCGCCAAAGGGTTCATCCATCAGCAATATATCGGCATCGAAGGCCAGCGCCCGCGCGATACTTGCCCGCTGCTGCATCCCGCCCGAAAGCTGCCACGGGAATTTCTTGCCAAAGCCTTTGAGGTCCACCAACTCCAGAACCCGTTCCACCCGCTCGGCCTGTTCCGCTTTGGAAAAGCCCATGATCTCCAGCGGAAGCCGGATATTTCCACCAATCGTGCGCCAAGGGTAAAGCCCCGCCGCTTGAAACACATAGCCATAGGCCCGCGCTTGCCGCGCCTCTTCCGGGCTCATCCCGTTCACCGTCAGGCTGCCCTCGGTCGGTGTTTCCAACGCCGCCATACAGCGCAAAAAGGTGGTCTTACCGCAGCCCGATGGCCCGATAAAGGACACGAAATCCCCCTTCTCGATCAACAGATCTACACCTTTCAGCGCATGAACAGGCCCGTCACCCGTCTGGAACGTCAAGCCGACGCCTTTTGCCTCGATCACCGTTTCAACCGCCTTATCTTCCATAAACGACCTGCGCTATAAGGGATCCAACCACAATCGCCCCGGCCCCAAATGCCGAATAGAGCTTCAAGAACGCAAGATTGCTAGTCCCGTAAAAGGCATCAACGGAAAAACCGGCAGCCCCAATCGTCGTTACCACAACAGCAACGCTTGCCACGAAAACAGCGAGGCGCGGCGCTACGCGCCGTTTGAAAAGCATCTGTAACGACAGCAACCACAGCGGCAAACCGACGATGATAGCGGCAACAA
>JBFHGI010000605.1:0-1988 GCA_041583175.1 Pseudorhodobacter sp.
CGGCACCGTGGTGATTACGCGGCTTCTGGGGATGCTGCTGGCCGCCCTTTCGGTGCAATTCGTGATTGATGGCATCATCGGCACCGGGTTGATTGGCTGACCGCCCTGCCCCATATCCCCTATAGACCGAAGCGGAGGCATATATGGACGGCGAGATTTTTGGCCGGATTCTCTATCTAGGCATTCTGGTGGTTGCTGTCGGCAGCTATCTTCTGGTCGAATTCCGTGGCCGGATGGGCCAGATGATGCGGGGCATCATGTCTTGGGGCCTCATCATCGTCGGGCTGATGGCGGGCTATGGGCTGTGGCAGGACATGGGACAAAGCTTCATGCCGCAGCAACGGGTCGAGGCCGATGGCGAGATGGTGCTTCCCCGCGCCCGTGACGGGCATTACTACCTGACGTTGGACATTGACGGCACACCGATCGATTTCATGGTCGATACCGGTGCCTCTGGCGTTGTGCTGACCCGGGAAGATGCAGAAGCGCTTGGCATTGATCCGGCTGGTTTGGTCTATCTCGGCTCGGCCCAGACGGCGAATGGCACCGTTCGCACCGCCCGCGTCACCTTGGAAAACGTCCGTCTGGGCGGGTATGAGGACGAAAAACTGGCAGCTTACGTCAATGACGGCGAGATGGGCGGCTCCCTGCTTGGCATGGATTACCTTGGCCAGTTCCGCATCGAGATCGCGGGCGAGCAGATGATATTGCGGCGCTAAGTCAGGGGAAATGGCGCACCCAGCACGATTCGAACGTGCGACCTTTGCCTTCGGAGGGCAACGCTCTATCCAGCTGAGCTATGGGTGCCGATAGCGCCTAGGTAGCGAAAGGCGGGGCCGGTTGCAACGGGTTTATTGCCCCGACCACGCGCAAAAATCCTATCCGAACAACTCGTGACAGAATTCCAGCGCGTCGACCAGTTTGTCCGCCTCCTCTGTGGTGTTATACATCGCGAATGACGCGCGGCAGGTGGCCCCCACGCCCAGATGATCCAACAAGGGCATGGCGCAATGGGTTCCGGCACGCACCGCGATGCCCCGCTTGTCGAGGATGGTCGAGATATCATGCGCATGGGCCGCCCCGTTCAGCGTAAAGCTGAAGATCGCGCCTTTGCTGGCAGAATTGCCCTGCACATTCAACCAGTTCAACCCCGCCAGACGGTCGCGGGTATAATCGCGCAAACGGGTCTCATGCGCAGCGATATTGGCCATGCCGATGCCCATCATGTAATCCAGCGCCACACCCATGCCGATTTGCTGCACGATGCCGGGGGTGCCTGCCTCAAACTTCATGGGCGGGTCGTTATAGGTGATGGCGTCGCGCGTCACCTCGCGGATCATATCGCCACCGCCAAGGAAGGGGCGCATCTCGGCCATACGTTCCGGCCGGATATAGATCGCGCCAGAGCCGGAGGGGCCGTAAAGCTTGTGGCCAGTGATCGCATAGAAATCGCAACCCATCGCGGCCACATCCACCGGCATATGCACGGCCGCCTGTGACCCATCGACCAGCGTCGCCACACCGCGCGCCCGCGCCGCCTGGCAAATGGCAGTCACATCAACCACCGTGCCCGTGACATTCGACATTTGCGTTATCGCCACCAGCTTGGTGCGCGGGCCGATCGCGTCAATCACCGCCTGCGGGTCCAGATCGCCATTGGCATCGCAATCCACCCATTTCAGCACCACGCCCAAGCGTTCGCGCAGGAAATGCCACGGCACGATATTGGCGTGATGTTCCGTCACCGACAAAACGATTTCATCGCCTGCCTTCAGCATCGGCGCGGCCCAGGCATAGCTGACCATATTCAGCGCCTCGGTGGCGCCAGAGGTGAAGATCACCTCGTCCTGTTGCGGGGCGTTCAGGAAACGGGCGATGGTGCCACGCACCTTTTCGTAATTATCCGTCGCAAGGTTCGACAGGTAATGCAGCCCGCGATGGACATTGGCATATTCGCCCGCATAGGCGTGGCTGATTGCGTCTATCAC
>JBFHGI010000606.1:0-1979 GCA_041583175.1 Pseudorhodobacter sp.
CGCGACAAAGTCGTGCTGGCGACCAAGGTCACAGGCGAGGGTAGCCGCTATGTGCGCGACGGTGCGGCCGTCACGGGTGCCGTTTTGCGAGAGGCGGTGGAGGCTTCTCTCAAACGGCTTAAAACGGATTACATCGACCTGTTTCAGATACACTGGCCCAATCGCGGATCGTATCATTTCCGAAAGATATGGACCTATGCGCCGCAAACCACGCCGCCGTCCGAGATTTTTGCGGATATGACAGATGTGCTGCAAGCAGCGGGTAGGTTGGTGGAGGAAGGCAAAATCCGCTCGATCGGCTTGTCGAATGAAAGCGTATGGGGGGCCGCGAACTGGATTCGCCTAGCGGCGGCTATGGGTTTGCCGCGTATGGCGACGGTGCAGAACGAATATTCGTTGCTTTGCCGGCAATTCGACACTGATTGGGCCGAGTTTGCGGCGATGGAAAATATGCCCTTGCTGGCGTTTTCACCGCTGGCTGCGGGTTTGTTGACGGGCAAATATGCGGGTGGGGTTATCCCCGACGGAACGCGCCGCGTGAATACGCCGGACCTTGGCGGGCGCGTCACCCCGCAGGTGTTCGAGGCAGTGGCCGCCTATCTTGGCATCGCTGCGCGCCATGGGCTGGACCCGATACAAATGGCGCTTTCTTTCGTACGCAACCGACCATTCCCTGTGATCCCGATCATCGGGGCCAGCAGTCTGGATCAGTTGCGCCTCGATATTGCGGCGGCTGAGCTCGTTTTATCACAAGAGGTGTTAGACGAGATTGATCAGGCCCAGCGCCAGTTTCCGGCGCCGTTCTGATATGGCGCTGGGGGCGATATTTCGGGGCTTTGTTGTGATCGCTTTACCTTTGGTGCTAGCGGGTTGCCAGCCTGTCGGAAAAGGGGGGATGGCAAGCGATATTGCCTCGCCAGAAGCGATCCAAGGGCCTGCGGTGGAAGTAACGCCCTTGGCCCCGATGGGGCCAGACCCCGCAGCAACCGCTGTGGCGGAACAAAAGCCCCCCGCTGCGGCGAAGCCGAAATCAGAGTCGCATCTTGCCTGTGAAAAGCGGGGTGGGAATTATGTTCCCTTGGGGAAATCTGGCGCTTTGACCTGTCAGATGCCAACTCGCGATGCCGGAAAGCAATGCCGCAAGGAAAGCGATTGTGACGGGGTTTGCCTTGCACGCTCGCGTACTTGTGCACCTGCAAAGCCTCTGTTCGGGTGCCAGTCGATTCTGCAAGAGGATGGCGTGCGGGTGGACCTATGTATCGATTGATGGCGCTTTTGTTACTGGCCGGTTGCGTGGCCAAGGCGCCTACTTCTGTTACGGGGTTTCGCGACCCGTCAAAACAAATCTATTCCAACGCGGTATTGGAAAATGCAAAGCTCGTCGGGCAGTGGAGGCAGGTGGCGGAGTTCGCCGTTGCAGATGCGCCGCCCTGCCGACTTGGCGGGGCCGAGATAACGCCAGCTTCAAATGGGTTGGATGTTAAGGCGAACCTATGCCTCAACGGGGTTTCTACACCGTTCAACGGTGCCTTGCGGCCCAGCGGGCCGGGCCGCTTTACTGCGCCAGACGGGGAGCCGTGGTGGGTAATCTGGGCGGACGTGGGCTATCGGACGCTGGTTGTCGGTACGCCTTCCGGTCGGTTCGGTTTCATCTTGAACCGTGATGCTGATTTGCCTGAGGATCGATTGCGCGCTGCTCGTGAGGTGCTGGAGTGGAACGGTTACACCTTGGCAAGGATGCGGTGAGCGCAAGCGCTCATGCATGACCCCTTGCACCAAACGAACATTTGAAGTGACAACCGCAGGCCATTCTGCAGCGGTTGCGCGCGATTGTTGCAATTTCCGAACATCCTAGGCGCTGACATCAAGCGAGGCGCGCAGTTGGCGCAAATGTGCTGTTACATCCCGCGCACCGATAGATGCCTCTCTCACCAGCCAGTCGAAATGCTGGGTCAGGCTTTCGACCCGCAGGGAATCGC
>JBFHGI010000607.1:0-1976 GCA_041583175.1 Pseudorhodobacter sp.
ATTCGAGATCAAGCACGGCAAATGGCGCAATTTGCGGCGAGCATTGGAGAGCCCGTTTTCGCACAAAAACTACTGAAGGAGGCTTTTAAGGCTTCTGAGAACGAACCTTCTCCAGAAGTTGAGGCACTAACGGCTAGTATTTACGACCTCCTCTCCTTTTTCCACGACCGCCTAAAGGTTTTCCTGCGCGATGAAGGCATCCGCCATGACATCATCGACGCCTGCATCGCGATGCCCGGCAATGATGACCTGACGCTGCTGGTCCACCGCGCCCGCGCGCTCAATGCCTTCATTCAATCCGAGGATGGCACCAACCTGCTGCAAGGTTTCAAACGTGCCAATAACATCCTGACCCAGGCGGAAACCAAGGACGGGGTGGAATACTCCTACGGCGCCGATATCAAGTTTGCGGAAACCGATGCAGAACGCGCGCTCTTCGCGGCGCTCGATCAGGCCGAATCCACGATCGCGCCCGCGATGGCCAAGGAAGATTTCGCTGCGGCTATGGCTGAACTCGCGAAGCTCCGCGCGCCCATCGACGCCTTCTTCACCACCGTTCAGGTCAATGCCGATAGCGAGGTCATCCGCCGCAACCGCCTCAACCTGCTCCACCGTATTCGCGCCGCTTGCGCCCCGGTCGCAGACCTGACCAAAATCGAGGGCTGACCCCTCATCTGGTCAAAAATATCCCACGGGGGAGGTCACGCTGCGTGCAGCGTGGCCCGGGGGTGTGAAACCCCCGCCCTTTTGCGGGCAACCAAGCTGTAACGCTT
Organism: Pseudorhodobacter sp.; assembly: GCA_041583175.1. Lineage (GTDB taxonomy): Bacteria > Pseudomonadota > Alphaproteobacteria > Rhodobacterales > Rhodobacteraceae > Pseudorhodobacter. The sequence continues at coordinate 774 of JBFHGI010000607.1, forward strand.
GCGTGACACACTGATCCGCGTATGCTGCGCCCGAAAATACAGGGGTGCCGCAGTGCAGAAACTTCAGCCGATCACCGACTTCACCGAGATCAACCCCTCGGCCAATATCGCCACCAACCTGCACGGCTGGCGCGCGAAATGTTTGCAACGGCTGGTCCGGCTGGATATGCCGGTGCCGCGCACGGTGGCGCTTTCGGCCAATACGGTGCAGGCCATCGCGGCGGGCCGCAGCTTGGATTGCGAAGGTGTTCTGGCCTGCTTCGGGCCTTCGCCCTTGGTTTCGGTCCGGCCCAGCCCTGCCGATCCGGAATGGGGCGGCCCTTCCACCGTGCTGAATATCGGGATGAATGCGGCGCGCCACGCCGATCTGGTCAAAACCCAAGGTCAGGCCGCCGCCGATGCGCTCTATCTTCGATTTGTGCAAGGATATGCCGTCCACGTCGCGCGTCTGGACCCGGATATGTTCGAAATTGCAGAGCCTTCGGCCCAGGCATTGCGCGACACCCTCCGCGCTTACCGGGACGAGATGGACGAGGCTTTCCCCGAAGACCCCGCACGCCAACTGGCCGAGGTGCTCCGCTCCATGGCGCGGGCTTGGGGCGGTACGTCCGCGCGTTTGCTGCGCCAATCCAAAGGCGCGCCGGAAGATGCGGCCCTTGGGTTGATCGTACAAGAAATGGCGCAAGGCATCGGGCAGGGTATTTCAGGCAGCGGCATGATCCAGTTTGTCGATCCGGTCACGGGGCTCGAACAGGTGACGGGGCGCTTTCTTGGGCAGAGCCAGGGGGCGGAGATCAAGGAGCGCGTGAAGGATGCGATTTACCTGACCCGCGATCCGCGTGGTCCTTCGCTCGAAGACATTGCGCCCGAAATCTTTGAAAGCCTCGCCCGCCAAGGCAGCGCCTGCCGCGCCAAGCTGCGCGAAGAGATGCAGATCGAATTTACCATTGATGACAGCAAGTTGGCGGTGATTGATGCGGTACGCGTTCCGCGCTCCAGCCGGGCCGGGCTGCGGATCGCGGTGGATTTGGCGAAAGATGGAATCATCAGCCGCGAAGAGGCGCTGTTGCGAGTAGAACCCCGTGCCTTGTCCGAGTTGCTGCACCCGCAGGTGGACCCGCGCGGGCCGCGCGATGTGGTCGGGCGCGGTATCGCGGCCAGTCCAGGGGCGGCGACGGGGCGGATCGTGTTTTCCTCGGCGGC
>JBFHGI010000608.1:0-1966 GCA_041583175.1 Pseudorhodobacter sp.
CGCTTTGACAACTTGGCACAAACCCATCTTCTGGATATCGCAGATGCCGAGGGCGGCAGCCTGCCGCTAATCCTGCCCGATGAGCCATGTGGGACGGCACTATATGACCTGCAAAACCGTGTGATGGGCGGGTTGCTAGAGGTTGTTACGGGCAGCGAAGGCTTGGAACTTCGCCTGACCAGCGTGTATCTGAGTGACCCGTTGGAGGTATGGAATGTCACGCTCGACCCTGCGCCAAAACGGCCAGAGCCGACGGGGGTTATGGGGCGCTTGCGGGCGCAGTTTCGCGCAAAACCCCGCCCCGTTGTGCCGCCTGTCATGACAAACCGCGTCGCTGCTTTGGCAGATCAGGCGCTTCAGGCCTTGTGCGACAGTTTCGGTACAGTGCCCGATTCCGCAAAATTCCATAGATTCGCCCGCCAGTTTGAGGCGCTCGGCCTAGACCGGATTGCCGGGCATTTTAACAGCGCGGCCCTGCCAGAAAGTGAGGCGGTTCTGGGCCTCGCATGGGAATTGACGCTGGTACGCAGGGCAGCGCTGCTTTCCACCCCGGCTTAGCAGAAAAACTGGCAACCCCTGCGGTTGGAGGCTACCGCTGTCTGGTCGCAAAACTGATGTCGAACAGCGAGGCGCTCAGCTTTGCACCCTTCTTCATCTCGCCCAGAATCACAGTGGTTTCTGCCCCGCTGTCATCGCGGATCACCCATTGGCGCAGTTCAGTCGGGCCAGAGGTGAACACCAACTCGATCGAGCCATATTCAGGATGCTCCGGATCTTGCGCGCGAACGCGGGTCGTGTTGCCATCCTGTTTGTGGCCCACAACCATTTTCGCGCGGTTCAAATCGACATTCTTGTCCAGAATGATCGACAAAGGCGTGCGCGAGAGGGGATATTGCTCGGGCGGCTGATTGGATTTTGCATCGAAAATCGCCACCTGACCGCCCCCCGCCATGACAAGGTTGCGATCCGGCGGGGCATATTCGAACCGTACCCGACCGGGGCGCTGGATATAGAGCTTTCCCGTGGAAATAGATCCGTCAGAGTTGATCTGCGTAAACTCCGCCTCAGCAGTCGTCAGCCCGTTCAGATAGCGCGACAGGTCTTTGAGTGGTATTTTCTCGGCTGCTGCCGGCACAGCCAGCGCTGTCAAAAAAGCCATGGCCGCGAAAGGCAAAGCCAAGGTTTGAAAGAAAGATCTGCGGTTCATCTGGTGGTTCCCACTCATTGCGCTCTGGGAATAGAATATAGAGCAGCATCGGCGAATTACACCACTGCTCGCGAGAAGATGAACGCAATTGACATAAAGCTGGCCAATTTCCGCGCAGGCCTTTTCTCGGCTTGCCCGGCAACTATGGCCTTTCCGGCAGGTTTGAATTCGCTAAGCTAAAGGCAACGACACCCTTTGGAATGAGGCCAGCTATGAAATCTACACACTTAGGCTTGACACTAGCAGCGGGGCTGATGCTGAGCACAGCACCTGCTTTTGCAGAACGTGGGGCGGGCGGACATCTGAATATCCTTTACTGGCAGGCCCCGTCCATCTTGAATCCCTATATGTCGGCCTCCTCCAAAGATACGGACCCGACCGCGTTGATTCTCGATCCCTTGGCAAATTTCGACGCGGATGGCGTACTGGTTCCAACTTTGGCGGTCGAGATTCCAACGGTTGAAAACGGCGGCGTGGCCGAAGATCTGACGTCGATCACCTGGAAGCTGAAGCCGGGCATCACCTGGTCGGATGGTACGCCGCTAACCTCGGCAGATGTGGTCTTCACCGCAGAGTATTGCCTTGATGCGGAAACGGGCTGCGCCTCCAGCGATAAGTTCGCCAATATTACGGCAGTAGAAGCCGTGGACGATTTGACCATCAAGATCAGCTTCGACAGCCCGCGCCCGAACCCCTACACTGCCTTTGTTTCGGCCTACACGCCCATTCTACAAAAAGCGCAGTTTGAAAATTGTAAAG
>JBFHGI010000609.1:0-1962 GCA_041583175.1 Pseudorhodobacter sp.
GTTGTAAATATCCTCGGGTGTGCGGGTGCCATAAGGCGCGTTGGCATTGTCGCCCAAATAGATGAACGCTTGGTCCGGCAATCGCTTGACCAGCGCATCAAGCACCGTCAGCCCGCCCAGACCACTGTCAAAAATTCCAACTGCCATGTCGCTGCCCTTTTATTCCGGGGTGCCTGCCCCGTTGCTTTGGGCCAAGCATATGCGTTCCGCCCGCGCGGGGAAAGGGGCTAGACAGGCCCGCCCCCCTATTCCGCTGCCATGGATGCCCCATCGCCATCGTCGCGCCATCTTGCCAAAAGCGCGTGGCGCGTTTCGGCGGCTTTTGCCGCATTCTCCGCTTTTACGGGGCCAAAACCGCGAATGGTCAACGGCAATTCCGCCAAGGCTTGCGCGATGGGCAGCTTCTGAGCTGTGTAGCTGGCAAAAATCTCGGCCATATCGGCCTCGTATTCCGCGATCAAGGCGCGTTCCATGCGGCGCTCCTCGCTGTAGCCGAACAGATCCCAACGTGTGCCGCGCACACCCTTCATCGCCGCCAAAGCTTTGAAAACCGGAATGATCCAAGGGCCGAAGGCACGCTTCTTCGGGCGGCCCTGACTGTCTTTGCCCGGCAGCAAGGGAGGCGCGAGATGGAACGTCGGGCGCAAAGTGCCGTCAAATTCCGCCTGCGCCTTGTCCATTGTCTCAAGATGTAGGCGGGCGACCTCATATTCATCCTTGATCGCCAGAAGCTTGTGATAGCCTTTCGCCACGCTGAGCTTGAGCGCATCAGGTGCCGCCTCCACCAGTTTCAGATAGCGCGCCACCAATCCGCTGGTGCCGTAGGCTTCCAACTGCTGGGCACGGAACGCAATCGGGTCGGTGGCTTGCGGTGCAACCGGCGTGATGATCGCTTGCGCCTTGTTGGGATGCAGCATGGCCCACCGCCCAAGGTTGAAGGCCCGCAAATTCCACTCTGGTCCTGATCCGTTCAAGGTAATTGCCTGGTTAATTGCCTCCAGCGACAAGGGAATGAGCCCTTGCTGCCAAACCGCACCGAAGACCAGCATATTGGAATAAATACTGTCACCCAATGCCGCCTTGGCAAGCTCGGTGGCATCAAAGAACGCGACACGCTCTTTCAGTCGCGCTTCAAGAGAAAGCTGTAACCTATCGGAAGGAATGCGGAATTCCGTGTTCCGCGTGAAATCTCCCGTGATGATCTCATGGCTGTTCACTACAGCTCCCGTGCGGCCCGTGGTCATCAGGCCAAGTGTTTTCGCGCCTGCAGTCACCACAAGATCGCCACCGATGACGGCATCCGCTTCGCCCACGGCTACCCGAATAGCCGAAATATCGTCAGGCGAATTGCCAAGGCGGCAATGGATATGCACGGCACCGCCCTTTTGCGCGAGGCCCGCCATCTCCATCATGCCGGCCCCTTTGCCATCGATATGCGCCGCCATCGCCAGAATGGCCCCAACGGTGACAACGCCTGTCCCGCCTACGCCGGTGATCACAATATTATGCGTGCCGTTGATCGCAGGCAAAGCCGGTTCCGGTAGGTCCGGCAGGCTGATCTCCGCCGTGGCGGATTTTTTCAACTTGGCCCCCTGCAATGTTACGAAAGACGGACAAAACCCTGAAACGCATGAATAATCCTTGTTGCACGAACTTTGGTCGATCGCCCGTTTGCGCCCCAATTCCGTCTCTACCGGAACGATAGAAACACAGTTGGACTGCACGCCGCAGTCACCGCAGCCCTCGCAGACATCCGTATTGATGAAAACACGCTTGTCCGGATCAGGGAACTGCCCGCGCTTGCGCCGTCGCCGTTTTTCCGCCGCACAGGTCTGGATGTAAACAATGACTGATACACCTTTGAGTTTGCTAAATTTCTCCTGCACATCAATCATCGCATCGCGCGTGTATTTTTCTACACGCGCGGGGAATTTCGACAGCTCCACCGCCTCTTTCGGGTCA
>JBFHGI010000610.1:0-1962 GCA_041583175.1 Pseudorhodobacter sp.
GGACGCATGGAAACCGTTCTTCCACCGTGTTCGGGGACGTGGATTTCGGGCCTGCCGCAACCTTTGACGGGCAAGTCGATGATGACTGGCTGACATGGCGTTTGCGCTGGTTTGAGACTTGGCTGAAAGGCGGCGCCGAGGATACGCAATCCGGCCGCGTGCATTACTTCGTAATGGGCGGTGGCAGCGGCAAACGCACGGCGGAAGGCCATCTGGACCACGGCGGCGCTTGGTTTGAAAGCCGCGATTGGCCGCCAAACGATGCGCAAACGCTGACGTTGCATGCCCACCCCGATATGCGCCTGCGCAGCAATGCACCCGAACAGGCCACATCCATTTCCTATGATTTCGATCCGCGCAATCCGGTGCCGACCCTTGGTGGTGCGCTGACCTCGGGAGAGCCGATTTTCACCGGCGGCCCGGTTGATCAGGTCGAAGATCTTGCCTTTTACGGCTGCAAAACGCCGGGGTTGCCATTGAAGGCGCGGCCCGACGTGGTTTCCTTTGAGACCGAACCTTTGGAAGAGGATCTGATCGTCGCTGGCGACGTTCGGGTGCGGCTGACCGTTTCAACCGATGCGCCCGATACCGATTTCACCGCCAAACTGATCGACGTCTACCCCCCTTCGGCAGATTATCCGCGCGGTTATGCGATGATCGTGACCGATGGCATCTTCCGCCTGCGCTATCGGGACGGGTTTGACAAACCGCGCCTGATGGCCCCTGACGAAGGCCCCGCCAGCATCACCATCCAGCCTTTTGCCACGGCGAACCGCTTTGCCAAGGGTCATCGCTTGCGGCTGGATATCTCCTCCTCCAACTTCCCGAAATATGACGTGAACCCCAATACCGGAGAACCCGAGGGCAGCTCGCGTCGTGCGCAAGTGGCTGTGAACACGTTGCATATGGGGCAAGGGGCCGCTTTTGCGCTGGACCTGACGGTGGTGCCCCCTGTGAAGAAGGTTTAACGGTTCGCGGAAAAGGCGCCGGCGCTGATCGGAGATTAACCTTCGCCTCAGATGGGTCATCTGCTTGCCATGGCGAGATTTTTCCGCAATCTTATGCGCCGTAACAGAGATTGGCTGACTTAATACATCCGGGGGAGGATATCATGAACATCACACGCCGCGCGGCCCTTATCGGTGCCGCCGCCTTGACATTTGCAACGCCAACACTGGCCCAAGACGCCACTTGGCCCGCCAAGCCCTTGCATACATTCGTGGGCTTCCCCGCCGGATCATCGCCCGATCTGCTGGCGCGAATCGTGACCGAGCCGCTTGCGACGAAACTGGGCCAGCCGATTGTGATCGAGAACAAGCCCGGCGCAGGCGGCGTGATCGGCATCCAGCAAATGCTGAACGCCAAGGATAAGGACTACACATTCGGCACCACGATCAACGGACCAATGACAACCGCACCACGGCTTGTGCCTGATCTGGGCTATGACGTTGCCGCAGATATCACGCCTGTCGTGCTGATCGCCACTTCGCCACTGGTGCTGGTAGTCTCCGCCGATTTCGACTCGGATGATCTTGCCGGTTTCGTGGCCGCCGCCGGTGCGGAGCCGGAAGCGATCAGCTACGGTTCGGTTGGCAAAGGCTCTGGCGCGCATCTGACGGCAGAGCTGTTCTCGGACCGTGCAGGCGTCGAAATGCTGCATGTGCCCTATACCTCTTACGCCGAGGTGACGACCGCCATCTTGGGCAAAGAGATTGACGCAGGCTTCATGGCGCCTTCTGCTGCGATGCAATATGTCGAGGCGGGAACACTGAAAATTCTTGGCATCACCTCGCAAAAGCCGTTTGATCAGGCCCCCGGCGTACCGGTCATGGCAGGGCAAGCCGGCCTTCCTGATGATTTCCGCGCCGAGCTGTGGAACGCCTTTATCGCGCCAGCCGGTACGGATGCAGCGATTGCCGAAAAGCTCAACACTGAAATCAACACTATTCTGGCCGATGCTGA
>JBFHGI010000611.1:0-1947 GCA_041583175.1 Pseudorhodobacter sp.
ACTATCTTCCAGCCCCACCCGCACATGGCCCCCCAGAATGGCCGACATGGTGATGAGCGGCATCTGGTGCCGCCCCGCCGCCAGCACAGAAAACGTGTAATCCGATCCGAACAAACGGTCCGCGATCAGCTTCATATGTGTCAGGTTTTCCGGGTCCGGCCCCATACCACCTAGCACCCCAAAGACGAATTGTATGAACAGCGGCCCCTGCACCAATCCGCGATCTACAAAATGCCGCAGCATATAGAGGTGGCTGATGTCATAGCATTCGAACTCGAACCTTGCCCCGCGCTGCTGACCCATCTGCTCCAGCACATATGCCATGTCGCGGGGGGTGTTTTTGAATACGAGATCATCCGAACCTTCCAAAAAGGGCTTTTCCCAATCGAATTTCCACTCGATATTCCGCGCTGCTGCCGGATACAGCGCAAAATTCATCGTGCCCATGTTGAGCGAACACATTTCCGGCTCCACCTGTTTGGGAGCGGCAAGTCGCTGGTCCAGTGTCATAGTGGCACTGCCGCCGGTGGAAATATTCAGCACCGCTGCCGAGGCTTGCTTGATGCGGGGCAAGAAGGCCATGAAATGTTCAGGCGCTGCCGAGGGACGGCCATCCACAGGGTCACGCGCATGCAGATGCAAGATCGCCGCCCCCGCCTCTGCTGCATCAACAGCGTTCTCGGCGATCTGGTCCGGTGTGATCGGCAGGTAGGGCGACATGGAGGGGGTGTGAATAGAGCCCGTCACCGCGCAAGTGATGATAATTTTAGACATTACGCAGCTCGCGCGGGCATTTCCGCCATAAATTGCGCCAAGGACTTGTCCAGAAGTTCCGCAATCTCATCCAGTTGGGATTCGGTTGTGATCAGCGGCGGGCAAACAAGGAAATGATCGCCCGAGGTTCCGCCCCGCGTGCGGCGGGAATAGATGATCAAGCCGTTGTCATAGGCGATATCTACCAATCGCGCATGGGCATTCAAGGCAGGGTCGAGCGGCGCTTTGGTCGCACGATCGGCCATCAGCTCGAACGCCGTCAGCAACCCTTTGCCGCGCACATCGCCGATCAGGGCATAGCGCTGCATTAGCCCCGTAAGCCGCTGCTGCAAGGCTGCACCCATCCGTTCCGCATTTCCTACCAAATCTCGCTTGGCAATCTGCGTCAGCACCGCTGCACCCGCAGCACAGGCCAGCGGGTTGCCGGCATAGGTAAAGCCATGGATAAACCCGCCGCCCGCCATGACCGCCTCCACCATATCATCGCGGGCAATCATCGCACCCAGCGGCGCATAACCCGAACCGAAGCCTTTGGACAAAGCAATCAAATCCGGCGTGGTTCCCCAATGTTCAGCCCCAAAAAACCGTCCCGTCCGCCCGCCACCGGTCATCACCTCATCATGGATCAGCAACACCCCGTATTGGGTACAAATCTCGCGTATCCGCTGCATATAGCCCGCTGGCGGCACCAAAGCCCCCGTTGACGCCCCGCCCACAGGTTCCACGATAAAGGCCAAAACGGTTTCCGGCCCTTCTTGCAAGATCGCTGTTTCAAGCATGTTGGCATAATGCAGCCCCGTGGCCGGATCATCGGGGTTCAACCCGTCCAGATAGGCGCGCGGGGCCGGTATTTTCGGCATGCGCTGCATCATAGGGTCAAAAGGTGCGGCCATCGGCGCATAGCCGGTGATCGCCAGCGCACCCAAAGTGCAACCGTGATAAGAAGGATAGCGTGAGATTACCTTGTACCGCTGCGGCTCGCCTTGGGTCAGCACATATTGCCGCGCCAGTTTAAGCGTGCTTTCCACCGCCTCGGACCCGCCAGACACAAAGAACACCTTGTTCAGCCCCTCGGGCGCCAGTTTGGCGGTCATGCGTGCCAGTTCTTCGGAGCATTCAGTCTGGAAATGCAGGCGGTAACCAAAGGTGTATTTCTCCATCTGTGTCCGCATC
>JBFHGI010000612.1:0-1945 GCA_041583175.1 Pseudorhodobacter sp.
ATGGCAGCATGGAAGCCGCAGGCCCGCTGGCCAAAAACATCGGGCCAGAGCGCACCGAGGCGATCCGCGTGCAGTTGAACCTCGGCGAAGGCGACGCTGCTTTCTTCCTTGGTGGCAAGCCTGAAACCTTCCAAGCCGTTGCAGGCCGCGCCCGCAACGAGATTGGCAATGAGTTGGGCCTGTCCGAAACCGACACCTTCCGCTTTGCCTGGATCGTTGATTTCCCGATGTTCGAGAAGGATGACGAAGGCAAGATCGACTTCTCGCACAACCCCTTCTCGATGCCGCAAGGCGGGATGGAGGCGTTGGAGGGCAACCCGCTGGACGTTTACGCCTATCAGTATGATCTGGCCTGCAACGGGTATGAACTGATTTCCGGCGGTATCCGCAACCACAAGCCGGAAATCATGTACAAGGCGTTTGAAATCGCCGGTTACCCGAATGACGAGGTGAACAAGCGCTTTGGGGGCATGGTCAAGGCCTTCAAATACGGCGCCCCGCCCCACGGCGGTTGTGCGGCAGGGATTGACCGGATCGTGATGCTGCTGGCGGATGAGGCGAATATCCGCGAGGTCATCATGTTCCCGATGAACCAGCGCGCCGAAGACTTGCTGATGAACGCGCCCTCTGACCCCACGAACGAGCAGTTGCGAGAGTTGCATCTGCGCGTGATTCCAAAGGAATAAGCGGCTTTGGCCCCATGAATCACGACATGGGGCCGATCAAAACCCACTTTGCCCTTGAAAATCAGGCCAGTTGGGCGCATATGCCCGCGAAAGCTCGCATTTTTGCGGGCTCGATTTTATTGGAGTGACCATGGCTAAAGAAGACATTCTCGAATTCCCCGGTGTCGTGAAGGAACTTTTGCCCAATGCGACATTCAAGGTCGAACTTGAGAACGGCCATGAATTGATCGCGACAATGGCGGGCAAAATGCGCAAAAACCGCATTCGCGTGCTGGCAGGCGACAAGGTTCAGGTGGAAATGACGCCTTATGACCTGTCCAAAGGCCGTATCAACTACCGCTTCAAGTAAGCCATGCGCCTGATTCTCGGCTCTGCCAGCCCGCGCAGGCTTGACCTGTTGGCGCAGATTGGTGTGGTGCCGGATGCGGTTTTGCCCCCCGATATCAACGAAGACCCGCTGAAGGCGGAACTTCCGCGCCCCTATTGCGCCCGGATCGCCAAGGCAAAGGCGATGGCAGTGGCGGCAGGGCCGGAGGATATCGTGCTTTGTGCCGATACCACCGTGGCGCTGGGCCGCCGGATCATGGGCAAACCTGCGGATGCAGGGCAGGCGGCTGAGTTTCTGCTGGCCCTTGGCGGGCGCAGGCATTCGGTGATCACCGCTGTCGCCGTGCGGCGCGGCGCCCAGGTCTGGACGCGCGATGTGGTGTCCGCTGTGAAAATGAAGCGGCTGTCGGATGCAGAGCTGAACGCCTATCTTGAAAGTGATGATTGGCGCGGCAAGGCGGGTGGCTATGGCATCCAAGGGCTTGCCGGGGCGTTTATTCCGTGGATTTCGGGGTCGTTCACCGCAATCATGGGCCTGCCCGTGGCCGAAACCGCCGCGATGCTTGCCACCGCAGGCTATCCGGTTTGGAAGGATACACAATGAAGGGCCGGATTGTCGTTCTGGACGAGGTGCAGGGCAGGCCAGCCGCCGCGCTGATTGTCGATGGGCAGTTGCAAGACCTGCTGGTCGATCCTGCGGGGGATGAGGCGCTGCCGGGGGCGATTTACCGCTGCGTCGCCGACCGTTTGATGAAAGGGCAGGGCGGCGTTTTCGTCAAACTGCCCGAAGGCAGCGGGTTCTTGCGCCAGACCTCGGGCATAGCGCCGGGGGCCAAGCTGTTGGTGCAGGTCACTGGCCCTGCAGAGCCGGGCAAGGCCGTGCCCGTCACCACCCGCCTTTTGTTCAAAAGCCGCTATGCGATTGCCACACC
>JBFHGI010000613.1:0-1943 GCA_041583175.1 Pseudorhodobacter sp.
GCACCCGAACATCCCGTGTATCGAACAAGGTGTATTTGGCCTCACCCGCTTCGATCTGGCCGTGATCGTAATCGGGATGATCCCGAATGTCATCGTCCAGACACAGCAGAAGCGAGGATGCAACGCAGCGCTTCTCGGGATTATACACAACACCGTTCATGCCAGCCGGATCGCAATAGACCCGACAATCATCCCCCACGCCCACCAGAATAGTGTAACGACCCGCCACGTTATCAAGGTAGCGGGCAAAGAGGTTAAAGAAATCAGGGTCGGACACGCGCAATCCAGCGATCTTGCGGCGAAAACTCAGCAACCCTTTCGGATCGACACCAATGCCGAAGAACATCGCAAAGGCAACACCATCCGCGTCTTTCAAGCGGCACATCGGCAGGGCAGAGCCGACATAGACATGCTGCTTGGCAAAGCGTGTGTATCTCATCCCCGGGGGCGAGAGCGGCACGGGCGAAATGATGTATTGAAAGCGAAACGCCTCGGCGAAATCGACGCCACGCGCTTCACATTGCCGTAATGCCTGCTGCATATGCCTGTTCCGTTGCCTCGCTCAAGGATAGGGTCTGTATGCGCCCCTTTCCTTGACTATAGTCCGGCATCGTCCAGGCAAGCAACACTACACTCAGGACATCATTTCTTTTGTCGCAGTTAGCTTCAGTTCCGGGTAGTCGCGGCTGATCCTGTCGATATCCCATTGCAGGCGGGTCAGGAAAACGGTGTCACCATCGCTGTCTTGCGCAATATGGCCCTTGTTGATCGCAATGAACTTGTCCATTTCGGCCTTCGGTCCCCGCACCCAGCGGGCCGAGGTGAATTGTGATGGCTCGAACCGCACGGGCAGCGAATATTCCTGCTCGATCCGGCTGGCCAGCACATCGAACTGCAAGGCCCCCACAACACCGACGATATAGCCCGAGCCGATCATCGGCTTGAACACTTTGGCGGCCCCTTCTTCGGCGAATTGCAGCAGCGCCTTTTCCAGATGTTTGGATTTCATCGGGTCGCCAGCGCGCACACCTTGCAACAATTCAGGCGCAAAACTCGGAATGCCGGTAAAGCGCAGTTCTTCGCCTTCGGTCAGCGCATCACCAATGCGCAACTGCCCATGGTTCGGGATGCCGATAATGTCACCGGCCCAAGCTTCCTCGGCCAACTCGCGGTCGGCGGCCAGAAACAGCACGGGGCTGGAAATCGTCATCACCTTCTTGCTGCGCACATGGTTCAGCTTCATCCCACGTTCAAAATGCCCCGAGGCAAGCCGCACAAAGGCCACGCGGTCACGGTGTTTCGGGTCCATATTGGCCTGCACTTTGAACACAACGCCGGTGACGGCGCTTTCTTCAGGTGCAACTTTGCGCGCGGCAGTCGGTTGCGGCTGCGGCTCGGGGCCGAATTTGCCGATACCGTCCATCAATTCCTTGACGCCAAAGGAGTTGATCGCCGAGCCGAACCAGATTGGCGTCATCGACCCGTTCAGCAGCGCCTCACGGTCCAGTGCGGGCAGCAATTCGCGGGCCATTTCCAGCTCTTCACGCAGCTTTGCCAGCATATCGGCGGGGATGTGCTGGGCCAGCTTGGGGTCGTCCAGCCCCTTCATCTCGATGGTTTCGGCCACACGGTTGCGGTCGGCGCGGTCCATCAGTTCCAACCGGTCGTTCAGGATGTCATAGCAACCCAGAAAATCGCGCCCCGACCCGATGGGCCAGCTTGCAGGGCTGACATCAATCGCCAGATTTTCCTGAATTTCATCAATGATTTCAAACGTGTCGCGCGCCTCGCGGTCCATCTTGTTACAGAAGGTCAGGATCGGCAGGTCGCGCAAACGGCAAACCTCGAACAGCTTGCGGGTCTGGGATTCCACCCCTTTCGCGCCGTCAATCACCATGACGGCGGCATCCACGGCGGTCAGCGTGCGATAGGTATCTTCGGAA
>JBFHGI010000614.1:0-1937 GCA_041583175.1 Pseudorhodobacter sp.
CGCTATGTGCCGGAAAAGGATAAGAAAATGCTGCAAGAGCGTATGAACTGGCGCTATGCCACCAAAAAAATGGACCCGTCGAAAAAGGTGCCACAGGACAAGCTGGACCGGATTCTGGAAGCGGTGCGGCTTGCGCCGACCTCCAGCGGGTTGCAGCCGTTCGAGGTGATCGTGGTCAAGAACCCCGAGCTGCGCGCCAAGCTGCAAGAGGCCGCTTTCGGCCAGACGCAGATCACCGACAGCACCGCGGTTCTGGTTTTCGCGGCCTGGGATAATTATACCGAAGACCGGATTGACGGTGTTCTGGAGCTGACGGAATCCGTGCGCGGCATGAAATCCGAAACGCTGACGGGGTATTATGATCGCCTGAAAGGCATGTATCTGCCCCGCGATGCCCGCACGAATTTCGAACATGCGGCCCGTCAGGCCTATATCGGGCTGGGGCTTGCCGTTACCGCCGCCGCCTTTGAAGAGGTGGACGCCACCCCGATGGAAGGCTTTGACCCCGAGAAATTCGATGAATTGCTGGGCCTTGCCAAGCGCGGTTTGAAAACCGTGGCCATTCTGCCCGTGGGTTATCGCGCGGCCGAAGGCGACTGGTTGAAAGGGGCGAAGAAGGTGCGCCGCCCGATGGATGAGTTTGTGACAGTGGTGGACTGATCCAGCTTTTGCTATCCAGGCACTGGGCGGGATGCATTGCAGCCCGCCTTTTCCATTCGGGCCGGAGGCATCACAAAGCAGCGCCTTTCCCTTGCCAGCAAGGGCCAAACGGCCTATAGAGCGCCCAACCCAAGGGGGATTCTGACGCGTGCCGCATTCCGGCGCGCTTTTGGTTTTCCACAAGGGCCCCACCCAAAGACCGGCGGAGACAACCGCAAGGCCAGTGAAAAAAGACGAAAAGGAAACTGATTTTAATGGCTACTATGAACTCTATGGAAGAATTCGAAGCACTCTTGGCAGAGAGCCTCGAAATTGACACCCCTCAGGAAGGGTCTGTTGTCAAAGGTAAGGTTATCGCGATTGAAGCGGGCCAAGCCATCATCGACGTCGGCTACAAAATGGAAGGCCGCGTTGATCTGAAAGAATTTGCCGACATCGGCGGCACCGCAGACATCAGCGTCGGCGACGAAGTCGAAGTGTTCCTCGACCGTGTGGAAAACGCACGTGGCGAAGCACAAATCTCGCGCGATAAGGCCAAGCGCGAAGAAGCATGGGACCGCCTGGAGCGCGCCTATGCCGATGAAACCCGTGTTGACGGCGCCATCTTTGGCCGCGTCAAAGGCGGCTTTACGGTTGATCTGGGCGGCGCTGTCGCGTTCTTGCCGGGTTCTCAGGTTGACGTGCGCCCTGTGCGTGACGCTGGCCCGCTGATGGGTATGAAGCAGCCGTTCCAGATTCTGAAAATGGATCGTCGTCGTGGCAACATCGTTGTGTCGCGTCGCGCCATCCTTGAAGAATCGCGTGCGGAACAGCGTGCCGAAGTTATCGGCAACCTGACCGAAGGCCAGACCGTTGACGGCGTGGTCAAGAACATCACCGAATACGGTGCGTTCGTTGATCTGGGCGGCGTTGATGGCTTGCTGCACGTCACCGATATGGCATGGCGTCGTGTGAACCACCCGTCCGAGATTTTGACAATCGGTGAAACCGTCAAGGTTCAGGTTATCAAGATCAACAAGGACACGCACCGCATCAGCCTTGGCATGAAGCAGTTGCAGTCGGACCCGTGGGATGCGGTTGAGACGCAGTATGCTCTTGGCACGGTTCACAAGGGCCGCGTTACCAATATCACCGATTACGGCGCATTCGTTGAGCTGGAAGCCGGTGTTGAAGGTCTGGTTCACGTGTCCGAAATGTCCTGGACCAAGAAGAACGTGCACCCCGGCAAGATCGTTTCGACCAGCCAGGAAGTCGACGTCATGGTTCTGGAAATCGAC
>JBFHGI010000615.1:0-1925 GCA_041583175.1 Pseudorhodobacter sp.
AACGCCGAAAGCGGCTCGTCCAGCAAAAGCATCTCCGGGTCCATCGCCAAGGCGCGGGCCACCGAGACACGCTGGCGCATCCCGCCCGAAAGCTCTGCCGGACGACGGTTGATCGCGTGCCCAAGGCCAACCATTTGCACATAATGGTCAATCTTGGCGCTGCGCTGTGCCTTGGTGAGCTTGGGGAAGACTGCATCCACAGCCAGCCCGACATTGCCGCCCACCGTCAGCCACGGCATCAGAGAATAGCTTTGGAACACCAAACCGCGTTCCGGCCCCGGCCCTGCAATCGGGGCGCCTTTGAACAAGACGCTGCCTGTGTCAGGCAGTTCCAACCCTGCAATCAGGTTCATCAAAGTGGATTTCCCGGTGCCGGAAAACCCGAGGATGGCAACAAACTCACCTTCGGCAACGTCCAGATTGATCCCCTTCAGAACCTCGGCGCGGGTTGCCCCTTCGCCAAAGCCTTTGGACATATTTTGAATGCTCAGGATGCTCATACCGCTCACCGGTTCGCCGAGAAGGTAAATGCCGATTGCAGCGCGTACATCACCCGGTCGAGCAAGAAGCCGATGATCCCGATGGCAAGCACCGCAACCATGATTTTCGCAAGCGACTGGCTGGACCCGTTCTGGAATTCATCCCAAACGAACTTGCCCAGACCGGGGTTCTGCGCCAGCATTTCCGCCGCAATCAGCACCATCCAGCCCACACCCAGCGACAGGCGCAGCCCGGTAAAGATCAACGGCAGGGCCGAGGGCAGGACCAGTTTGGTGATCTTGGTATAGGTGTTCATTTTCAGCACCTTGGACACGCTGACCAAATCCTTGTCGATCGTGGCGACCCCTAGGGCGGTGTTGATCAGCGTGGGCCAAAGCGAGCACAGCGTGACCGTGATTGCCGAGACAAGGAAGGATTTGGCAAAGAAGCCGTCACTGGCATAAGTGGCCGAAACGATCATCGTTACAATAGGCAACCATGCCAGCGGCGAGACAGGCTTGAAAATCTGGATCAGCGGGTTCAACGCCGCATTGGCGGTGGGGGAAAGGCCCGCTGCGATGCCCAATGGAATGGCGATGGCCGAGGCGATCAGAAAGCCGAAGAACACGGTTTTGATGCTGGTCCAGATTTGCGCGTAGAAAGTGGATTTGCCGGTATAGACCCGCTCTTTCACATCCTCCGCGCGCCCATTGGCAACCAGATCGGCGTTGCGCTTGTCTTGCCGCTCATAGAAGGCGGCCTCTTTCGCACTTTCACGCTGCGCCTCTTCATGCAGGTTCACGGCCTGCTCCCACACCTGAACCGGGCCGGGAATGGCACCAAGCGAGGTTTGGACCTTCGGCGCAAGGGCCGACCACGCCATCAGGAACAAGGCGATCGCCAGCAGCGGCACGCCCAGCAAGCGCCAGATTTCCGACATCTGTGCCTTGGGGTTGTCACCGGCAGCGGCTTTCAGCAGCGGCGTCAGCCAGGCCAAGCCGAGCGCCTTGAACCACACGTCGGCCTTGTTGATCCAAGTGAAAAGGCGGGTGCGGGTGACGCCTGTGCGAAGGGTATCCGGGTCAATTGCGGTCATGTTTTTTGTCCTGCATGTCAGAATTTCGGCGAGGTGATGCAGCCCGCGCGCCTAGACGCACGGGCGCGAGCGTCACCCTTGGACCTTGTTGCCCACAACGGTTTGCGCGCCCTTCAGGCCAATCGGCAGGCTGTCGATATAGGCGTTGGGCTTGCGACCATCATAGGGGATGCCATCGATGATATCGGCAGCAGGCGTCGCAGCTTTGAAGCCGTCGCTGTCCCATGGGAAATCTGCCTCGTTCGCCATGCCGTCATCCACCAACATCCGCGCGGCTTGCAGATAGATATCGGGGCGATAAACCGATTTTGCGGCGTCGATGAACCATTCATCGCTTTGCGGCTCGGCA
>JBFHGI010000616.1:0-1920 GCA_041583175.1 Pseudorhodobacter sp.
CTTGGTCAGCGCCTTGTCGATGGCTGTGGTGATCTGGTCGATATCATCTGCCGTGGCGATCAGGGCGGGCGACATGCACAGCGTGTTGTTATAGCCTGTGATGCTGCGGTTCGTCATCCCGATCAGCACACCTTGCGCCGCGCAATCGGCCACCACCGCCGCCACTTTTGCCTCGGCGGCAGGTTCTTTGGTATCGCGGTCGGCCACCAGCTCCGCCCCGCAGAACAGGCCCTTGCCGCGCACGTCACCAATCACCCGATGCTTGTCCATCAGGTTTTGCAGATTGCCGAGCAGTCGCTTTTCCATGTTCAGCGTGTTGTTCAACAGGTCTTCATCTTCCAGAATCCGCATGTTTTCCAAAGCCGCAGCAGGGCCAGCCGTGCAGCCGCCAAAGGTGGAAATATCACGGAAATAGGACAGATGATCGGTTGGGTCGTCCTTGAACTGGTCAAACACCGCTTCGGTCGTCACCATGCAGGAAATCGCCGCATAGCCCGAGGCAACGCCCTTGGCCATCGTCACGAAATCCGGCTTTATGCCATAGTTCTGATAGCCGAACCAGGTGCCCGTGCGGCCCATGCCGCAGACCACTTCGTCAATATGCAGCAGGATATTGTATTTGGTGCAAATCTCTTGCACCCGCTCCCAATAGCCGGCGGGCGGTACGATGACACCACCACCAGCGGTAATCGGCTCCAGGCAGAGGGCGCCAATGGTATCGGCCCCTTCGCGCAGGATCACCTCTTCGATCGCGTCGGCGGCACGCACACCGTAATCTTCGGTATCCCATTGTTTGCGATATTCAAGGCAATGCGGCACTTCGACAAAACCGGGGGTAAACGGCCCGTATTGGGCGTTCCGCTCATACTGGCCGCCCGCCGACATGGTGGCGATGGTGCCGCCGTGATAATCGCGGTGACGATAGAGGATCTTGTGCTTCTTGCCGCCGTGGTGGCGGGCCGAGATCTGGCGCACCATCTTGAAGGCTTTCTCATTCGCCTCGGAACCGGAGTTGGCATAGTAGACCCGGCTCATCCCCGGCATTTTCTCGATCAGACGCTCGGCGAACATCGCACCCGGAACGGTGCCGGTGGAGCCGCCGTAGAAGTTCATCTTCAGAATGGCGTCATAGACCGCCTTCGCGATGCTTTCGCGGCCATAGCCCACGTTGACCGTCCAGACCCCGCCCGCGACCGCGTCAAGTAGTTCCTTGCCCTTGGCATCCCAGACGCGCAGGCCCTTGCCTTCGACGATGATGCGCGGGTCATTCACCTCAAACCCTTTGTGCTGCACCAGATGGTGCCAGATATGGGCGCGGTCGGCCTCGATCACGCCAGACAAGTCATTGCTATGGGACATGGTATCCATGAGAGCACCTTTGCGAAAATCGGGCGGAACGCGGCCACCCGGAAAAGAGAGACTGGAATAATCCTGACTACAATCATCGCGCTTTGCCAAGCCCTGCCGTAGGGCCAGACGGATCGCAAATTTAAGGCCAGATTTGGCACTGCCCAAGCAACAAAACGGGCGCAGAGGGGGAGTGGCCCCTGCGCCCGCCTTGACCCCGTGCCGCATCAGCGGCGCAGGCGTTGCAGCTTACTTCATGCCAGCTTTGACTGTGGCCACATCTTCGGCACTCATCTGGCCTGCGGTCACAACCTCACCGCCCTTGATCTGCCACAGGCGGAACGGGCCGGAGATATCGCCGTTCGCGTCAAACGACACGTTGCCGATAACCCCTTGATAGTTGATCGCTTTGCCCTCCGCGATCAGCGCCAGCGCCTTTTTGAACTCTTCCGGACCGGCATAGATCACCTCGCCCGCCGGATCGACAACACCGCGAATGGCATCGCGGATGGCCATCGGCTCTGCCTTGCCTGCCTTGGCAACCGCAAGACCCACAATCGCACCCGCGTCATA
>JBFHGI010000617.1:0-1917 GCA_041583175.1 Pseudorhodobacter sp.
AAGGCGCGCACGACTTCGGTGCGCAGCGGGTCCGGCACACCGATGGCCGCCGCCATCACCACATCCTCATCGCCCATCAGGCAGTTTTCAATCTCGCTCGGCCCGATGCGATATCCTGCCGAGGTAATCACATCATCATCCCGCGCGGCAAAGCTGAAATAGCCGTCCGAATCGACAGTGCCCAGATCGCCGGTCCGCAGCCAGTCGCCGCGAAACTTTCCGGCGGTTTTCTCGGGCAGGTTCCAATAGCGCAGGAACATACTGGCCGCGCCCTTGCGGATACAAATCTCTCCCAATTCACCGGTGGCGCAGGGATTGCCTTCATCATCCATCACCGCCACATCAAAACCAGGCAAAGGCTGACCCATGCTGCCCGGCTTCACCTCCATGAATCCTGCCGCTTGCGTCACGCATAAATTACATTCCGTCTGGCCGTAAAGCTCGTTGATCGGCGCGCCCAAATTGCGCTGCCCCCAATCCAGCATTTCCGCCCCGAGGCTCTCGCCCCCTGAGGAGACAGAGCGCAGTTTCACACCCGCAGGCACGGGCGTGCTGCGCATCAGTTTCAACGCGGTTGGGGGCAGGAAAACATTGCGGATTCCGTGGGTTGCCATCAACGCATAGGCGGCCGCCGGGTCGAACTTCCGCATCCGGTGCGCCACCAGCGGAACCCCGTAGTAGAGGCATGGCATTGCCATATCCATCAGCCCGCCGATCCAGGCCCAATCGGCCGGCGTCCAGCCCTTATCGCCCGGTTGCGGAAAGCCTTCATGCGTCAGTTCCATACTGGGCAGATGCCCGAACAGGAACCGATGTGCATGCAAAACACCTTTGGGCGGGCCCGTGGTGCCAGAGGTATAGATCATCACGGCGGGGTCTTCGGCATCGGTCGCCACGCGCTGCGGCAGGGGCGGGTGCTGCGTAATGTCCTGCCACAGGTCGCGGGCGCCATCGGCAGCGCTTGTGCAGAAAACCGATTTCAGATCAGACAGTTGTGGGCGGATGTTCAGAACCTTCGGCAGGCTTTCCGCATCCGTTACCACAATCGCGGCACCTGAATCGCTTAGCCGATACAGTAACGCATCCTCACCGAACAAGGTGAACAGCGGCAGCGCCACAGCCCCCAGCTTCATCGCGGCAAAATGGGTGATCGGCACCGCCGCCGATTGGGCGAGCAGCACGGCCACGCGGTCGCCGCGCTGTACCCCAGCCGCGGCAAAAGCTGCGGCAAGGCGGTCCGAGGCGTCCTTGAGCGCACCATAGGTCCAATTTTTTGCGCCTGTTTCGGTGATGTCGGTCAGGGCCACGCGGTCGGGCTCTTCTGCCGCCCAATCATCGCAACAGGCCTGCGCTATGTTGAAATCGTCGGGCCAATGCCAATCAAATTCGGCGCGCTTGGCGGTCCAATCACCTGAAAGCGGGATCAGCCTATCGCGAAAACCCTGACTATTGCGCAAAGCCCCGTTACTGCGCAAAGATTGTCACTTCCGGCAAATCGGTCAGCGACAGGTTCAATGCCCGAAAAGCCGCAAGCGAAAGCTGCGCCGCCCCTTCGCCGGGGATCAGATCCACCGCGATGGAGCCGCCCGCCGCTGTCACCACGCGCCCCGGCCCTGCGGTTTTCACCAGGGAAGAGCGCAGCCAGAACCCCGGCTCTGTCACTTTGCCCAAGGCAACGGCGGTTTTGCCCAAGGCACGTTCGCCCGCAGGTTCCGCCGGTGCCGCAAGGGCCGCCGCTTTTTGTTCTGCCGTGGTGGTGTCCAAACTTGCCACTGTCCGCGCACCGCTGGGCGGGGCAGCGATGCCTTCCGACATGGGGCGCGTTTGCGGGCGGGTTTCGATGGGCTCTGACGGCTCCATCGCCGTGCCGGCGCCTTTGGAAAATGGCAAATTGGCGCAGCCAGAGAGCAGCAAGGC
>JBFHGI010000618.1:0-1907 GCA_041583175.1 Pseudorhodobacter sp.
AGACGCAGCACATCGCGGTGGCCGCCAAAGGACATCACCGTCAGCGCGGCACGGTCGAGATCGGTCAGCATCCGCTCGGCCTCCGGTAGCAGCGCGCGGCCGGCATCCGACAGCACAAGGCGTTGGCGGATGCGGTGGAACAGGGCCACGCCCAGCCGCGCCTCCAGCGTGGTCAGGGCCCGGCTGATCGCGCTTTGTGTCAGGCCCAGCGCCTGTGCGGCCCGCGTGGCGGTGCCGGTTCTGGCGGCTTGGACAAAGGCCTGAAGTTCGGGCAAGGTGGGGGTATAGGCGTGGCGCATGGGGCGTAGTTTATGCGCATTCCTCATGAACTTGCAAAGCATATTCATTTGAATGCAAAGCCGTTTGCAGGTATTCACGCGGCAAACCTAAGCAAACGGAGCCCCGACATGGACAAGCCAAAGCTGAAAGCCAAAGACGCCCCTGATCTGGGCCGCTTCGATTGGGAAGACCCCTTCCGCCTTGACGACCAGTTGACCGAGGAAGAGCGGATGCTGCGCGACGGCGCACGCGCCTATGCGCAGGAAAAGCTGCAACCGCGCGTGACGCAAGCCTATCGCGAGGAAAGCACCGACCCCGAGATTTTCCGCGAGATGGGGGAAATGGGCCTGTTGGGTGTGACCGTTCCGGAAGAATATGGCGGGACTGGTGCGTCTTATGTGGCGTATGGCTTGATCGCGCGGGAAGTGGAGCGCGTGGATTCAGGTTATCGGTCGATGATGTCGGTGCAATCGTCCTTGGTGATGTATCCGATCTATGCCTATGGATCGGAAGAGCAGCGCCGGAAATATCTGCCGAAACTGGCTTCGGGTGAGTTTATCGGCTGTTTCGGCCTGACCGAACCGGATGCAGGCTCGGACCCCGCGGGAATGAAAACCGTGGCCAAGAAAACCGCGAATGGCTATGTGCTCAATGGCGCGAAAATGTGGATTTCGAACGCGCCGATTGCGGATGTCTTCGTGGTCTGGGCCAAATCCGAAGCGCATGGTGGCAAGATCCGGGGCTTTGTGCTGGATAAGGGCATGGAGGGGCTGTCTGCGCCGAAAATCGGCGGCAAGCTGTCGCTGCGCGCCTCTATCACCGGCGAGATTGTGATGAAAGATGTGGAAGTGGGCGAGGATGCCTTGCTGCCGCATGTGGAGGGGCTGAAGGGGCCGTTTGGCTGCCTCAACCGCGCGCGCTATGGCATTTCATGGGGCGTTCTGGGGGCAGCGGAGTTCTGCATGCATGCCGCACGGCAGTATGGTTTGGACCGCAAGCAGTTCAATAAGCCTTTGGCGCAGACCCAGATCTATCAGCTGAAACTGGCCAATATGATGACGGATATTTCGCTTGGTCTGCAGGCGTCCTTGCGCGTCGGGCGGCTGTTGGATGAGGCGAATGCCGCACCCGAGATGATCTCGATCGTGAAGCGGAACAATTGCGGCAAGGCGCTGGAGATTGCCCGCCATTCCCGCGATATGCATGGCGGCAACGGTATTCAGGAAGATTACCAGATCATGCGCCATATGGTGAACCTTGAGACGGTGAACACCTATGAGGGCACGCATGACGTGCACGCGCTCATCCTGGGTCGTGCGGTCACGGGGTTGCAGGCGTTTTTCTAGGCCTTGCTTGCCCCGGTCGGTGAGGGGCGCTGCAGCCCCCCACTTCCGGCCCTTGCGCTGTGGTCCGATGTTGATTGGATATTTGGACCGGAAAGAAAGCCGGGCTGTGCGAGTTGAGCGAACGCTGCCTTACTGCGCCAGATAGCCGCCATGCGCCCAGCCGACGACGCCGTTAATCAGTTCCACCCGCCGCCACGCGCCTTGCGCATCCAGAAGGCGGACACGGTCACCGGGATAGATGCGGCGGATGATGTCATAGTTTGACCCCGGCCCTGTCCGCAG
>JBFHGI010000619.1:0-1898 GCA_041583175.1 Pseudorhodobacter sp.
ATAAAGCGCTTGTCATAGGGCATGGAAACCACCGCCACGCCGCCTTTCAACGATTCCAACTCCATCCCCAAAGCCACGGAATGGGGCAAGGCTTCAATAAACTGTCGCACGAAGGTTTTACTGTCGGTCATGCTGGGCCCTTCCTGTCTTGCCAACATGTTCCCCATTGTGCGGCAAGCTGCAACCCCCGCCCCGTTTCGCTCAGCTATCCGATTGCAACGGAACGCGCATCCGCCTAGACTTTTCGCGAGGGGAGACACCGAGATGCCTGATACACGCCTGAGCTTCAAGGAGATGTGCGCCAAATTTGACGTCACACCAAGAACCCTGCGGTATTACGAGTATATCGAACTGCTGGAACCCGAAAAGGAAGGCCGCGCCCGCTGGTATGGCGCACGCGAAATCGCGCGCATGACGCTTATCCTGCGCGGTCGCCGTTTTGGCTTTTCGCTGGAGGAAATCCGGCAATGGCTGCTGATCTACCGCCAGAAAGGCACCAAACCGCAGTTGCAGGCATGGGTCGATCTGGCGGACAGGCAGCTTGCCGAACTGGACAAACAGCGCGCCGAACTGGATGTCGCCATCGCCGATTTGCGCGCTTTGCGCGAAACAGCCGCGAAAGAAATTTAAACATTTCCCTGCATTTCTTGCTTAACATTACGTCAACGTAACTCTGACGTGACGTTACGCTGACGTTAACGTCAATTCATCTGGTAAGACTCTCTCAACCGCCCCATGTGACCTTGCGGAAAGGGCCGAGCGCCCGTTTAGGCAAGTGAGAGTGACAATGACGACCGATGCTATGATGACAATTCGTGAGATGTGCGATGCATTCGATGTAACCCCGCGGACATTGCGGTTCTATGAGGCCAAGGAGCTGATTTTCCCCAAGCGGGAAGGAACCAAGCGCCTGTTCAGCCGTCGTGACCGTGTTCGGCTGAAACTGATCCTGCGCGGCAAGCGCTTCGGCTTCAGCCTCGAGGACATCCGGCAGTTGTTGGACATGTATGATCGTGAAGGCTCGGAGCGCGCGCAATATCTGACGACCTATAAACTGGCGCAAGAGCGTCTGGCCCAGATGGAACAACAACGCGACGAGTTGATCGAGGCCATCGCCGAGTTGAAAGTTGAACTGAACGATGGCGCAGAGCTTTACAAGCGCTACGCGAACGAGACGACCAAATCCGCTGCCTGATCTGACGACCGATCAATCCGCAGCCCGAAGCGAACCCAAGGGAGGGAACCGATGCCGATCTATAATGCCCCCGTCAAAGACATTCAGTTCCTTTTGCAGGACGTGCTGAAAGTGACCGAAACCGGCGTGCCCGGATATGAGGATCTGGAAGCGGACTTCACCTCGGCAGTTCTGGAAGAGGCGGGCAAAGTCGCTCGCGATGTGCTGGCCCCGCTGAACGCCTCGGGTGACCAAGAAGGCTGCACGCTGGAAAACGGTGTCGTGCGCACACCAAAAGGCTTCGACAAAGCCTTTGCCGCGATGAAGGAAGGCGGCTGGACCGCACTGGATTGCGACCCCGAATACGGCGGTCAGGGCCTGCCCTATCTGATGGGCTCCGCCGTGGGCGAGATTTTCGTGTCAGCGAACATGGCCTTCAACATGTATCAGGGCCTGACCCATGGTGCCTATTCCGCGATCCATGCGCATGGCACGGATGAGCAGAAACCCAAATATCTGCCCAAGATGGTGTCTTGCGAGTGGACGGGCACGATGAACCTGACAGAGCCGCATTGCGGCACTGACCTGGGCCTGATGCGCACCAAGGCGGAACCGCAGGACGATGGCTCTTACGCCATTTCCGGCCAGAAAATCTTTATCTCGGCGGGGGAGCATGACCTTGCCGAAAACATCATCCATCTGGTGCTGGCCAAGGCCCCCGGCG
>JBFHGI010000620.1:0-1892 GCA_041583175.1 Pseudorhodobacter sp.
AACGCCGCCTCAGCCAAGGCTAGTGCCATCAGCCCGTCATGCCCGGTGGTGGGGGGCGCTGCCCCATCCGCAACCGCGGCAACGAACGCTGCAATCTCATTTGCATAAGCCGCCGTGTAGCGGGACATGAAGAAATTGAGCAACGGCGCGCGGTGGAACCCGTCCTTATCCGCAATCTCGATCCGGTTTTCCGCGTGGTTTTCTGCCGAGACCATGCCGAGTGCACCCAGAATCTCGATCCGCTGGTCATAACCATAGCTGGCGCGGCGGCTGTTGGTGATGATCGCCTGCTTGCCCGTGGCAGTGCGTAAAATCACATTCGCGCTGTCAAAATCACCCAACTCCCCGATCTTCGTGTCCACCAGAACAGAGGCCGAGGCATAGACGCTTTCCACTTCTTCCCCCAAAAGCCAGCGCGCCATGTCAAAATCATGGATCGTCATATCGCGGAACATCCCGCCAGAGCGGGTGATATATTCAGCCGGAGGCGCGCCGGGGTCGCGGCTGGAAATCGTCACCATTTCCACAGCACCAATCCGGCCCGCATCAATCGCCGCCTTTACGGCCATGAAATCGGGGTCGAACCGGCGGTTGAACCCGACCATCAGCGTGGCTTTCGTCGCCTCCACAACCTTCAGGCACGCGGCAACGCGGTCAAGGCTCAGATCCACGGGCTTTTCGCAAAACACCGCTTTGCCCGCGCGGCTGAAGCGTTCGATCAGGTCTGCATGGGTGTCGGTCGGAGTGCAAATCACCACCGCATCCACATCGGCAGAGGTCTCGATCGTGTCGATGCTGCGGATGTCACAGCCATAAGCGGCGCGAATGGCCTCGGCTGCGGCAGGCATCGGGTCTGCAATGGCGACCAGACTGGCGCCCGGCACGGTCGCCACGGCAGAAGCATGGACTTTGCCGATACGGCCCGCCCCGAGGATTGCAAATCTGACTGTCATGATCGTCCTTTCAAAACAGGCCAAAGCCCGAGAAGCGCATAATTTCTATGCAGCTTAATTCGGGATCATGCAATCTGCCATGCCCTATTCCAAGGGGCGGCACCTTGTTGAAAGGAAGGCGCCTGCACAGGTTTGCCGGATGCAGGCGCGGGGCAAAACCCTTGCCCCTATTGCGCAATCATTTCCGACTGCCGCACGATAACCTCGGCTTGCTTGATCGAGGCGATATCCACCAAGCGACCCTTGTAGACTGTCGCGCCCTCGCCGCGTGCCTTCGCCTCGGCCATTGCAGCCAGAATTTCGCGGGCCTCTGTCACCGCTTCTTCCGACGGCGTAAACACCTCGTTCGACAACGCGACCTGCTTCGGGTGAATGGCCCATTTCCCCACCATCCCCAACACAGCCGACCGCCGTGCCTGCGCGCGGAAGCCTTCGTCATCCGAGAAGTCGCCAAAAGGCCCGTCCACCGGCAAAACCCCATGTGTGCGGCACGCGGCCACAATTGCCGCCTGTGCCCAATGCCACGGGTCGGACCAGTGCTTTTGGCCCCCCTGCAGCATATAGTAGTTTTCCTGCGTGCCGCCGATGCCGGTCGTCTGCATCCCCATCGAGGCCGCAAAATCGGCCGCGCCAAGGCTCATCGCTTGCAGACGGGGGGAAGAGGCGGCGATTTCTTCGACATGGGCGATTCCGGCGGCAGATTCGATGATCACCTCAAAGGCAATGGGCTTTTTGCGGTCTTTCGCTCGCTCAATGGCCGTGACCAGCGCATCGACGGCGTAAACATCTGCCGCGCACCCGACTTTCGGGATCATGATCTGGTCCAGCCTCTCGCCTGCCTGTTCCAGAAGGTCAACGACATCGCGATACCAATATGGCGTGTCGAGCCCGTTGATCCGTACCGATAGCGTCTTGTTGCCCCAATCCACTGCGCCGATC
>JBFHGI010000621.1:0-1891 GCA_041583175.1 Pseudorhodobacter sp.
ATAGGCCCCGACTTTGGTCATCACCGCGAACAAGGCGGCAACCACACCGGGGGCAAAGCTGTAGGTTGCGGGCAGCCAGAATTGCATAGGTACCAGCGCGCCCTTGATTGCAAAGACCAGCAGCAACAGGACCGCGCCGACACGCAGCAACGCCGCATCGCCCTCCGGCAACTCCGCCACTTTCAGCGCCAGATCTGCCATGTTCAGCGTGCCGGTGACGGAATAAATCGTCGCCAGCGCGAACAGGAACAGGGTAGAACCGACAAGGTTATAGGCCAC
This sequence comes from Pseudorhodobacter sp., assembly GCA_041583175.1. Lineage (GTDB taxonomy): Bacteria > Pseudomonadota > Alphaproteobacteria > Rhodobacterales > Rhodobacteraceae > Pseudorhodobacter. Next base: position 280 of record JBFHGI010000621.1, read on the forward strand.
ATATTGCACGCCGGCTTTCAGCCGCTTCGCGCCGCCGCCGTGGATCATCAGGCCATAGCTGGCAATCAACAGCACCTCGAAGAACACAAAGAGGTTGAAGGCATCGCCGGTCAGAAATGCGCCGCACAGGCCCATAAGCTGAAACTGGAACAACGCATGGAAATGGTTACCGCGTGAATCCCATCCGGTGCCAATGGCATAAAGCTGCACCAACAGCGCCAGCACAGCCGTCAGCGCGATCATCATCGCGGACAGGCGGTCCAGCACCAGCACGATACCGAAGGGCGCGGGCCAGTTGCCAAGGAAATACACCTCCGGCGGATTGGTTGCGGCGGTATAGAGCAAAACCAGCGAAATCGCGGCCAGCACAGCCGTGCCCGTGGTGGAGAAGATGCGTTGCAGCGACAGGTCATGCCGCATCACCAGCACGATGAACGGTGCCAGCAGCGCGGGCAGAATGACCGGGGCGATGATCCAATGGTTCATTCTGCGCCCTCCTGCGGTTTGGCAGGCTGTGGGTCATCTTCCATGCCGATATGGTCATCCCCTGTTTCGAGGAAGGAGCCGAGCGCCATCATCACGATCAGCGCGGTCATGCCAAAGCTGATCACAATCGCGGTCAGCACCAGCGCTTGCGTCAGCGGGTCTGTATAACTGGCGCCGTCGGTGATGATCGGGGGCAAGCCAATGGCCAAGCGGCCAGAGGCAAAGATGAAAACGTTGACCGCATAGGACAGCATCGCCAGCCCGACGATCACGGGAAAGGTACGGCGGCGCAGGGTCAGGTACACCCCGCAAGCGGTCATCAGGCCTACGGCAGAGGCGACAAGAAGTTCCATATCAGCGTGCCCCCTCTGGCTCGGGTTCTTCATCAGGTTGGATGTCGAAGGGTTCGACGTTGACGGTTTCACCGGCGCGGATTGCGATACGGCTGATCGAGGCCAAGGCCAGCATCACGGCCCCCACCACAGTCAGGAAAACGCCAAGATCGAATATCGCCGCGGTGGCCAATTCGAATTTCTCGATGAACGGTAGTTTGAAATAGCCGTAATTGGTTGTCATGAACGGCCGTGCCGCAAACCAGGAGCCAACACCACACAGACCCGCAATCGTCACACCCCAGCCGATCATGGCGTGGTAGTCGATCCGCTGCCGTGCCGCTGCCCAGCCAAAGCCCGAAGCCATGTATTGCATGATCGTCGCAATCGCCACGACAAGCCCCGCAATAAAGCCGCCGCCGGGTTCGTTATGGCCGCGCAGGAAGATGTAAACGCCAACCATCAAGGCAATCGGCAGGATCATCCGGGTTGCCACCACCAGCATCAAGGGGTGGCGGTCGCCCGCGCGCTTCTGGTCGGGTACCCAAGCCAGCAGGCGGTCATTCGCAGGGCCACCGCGCAGCAGCGCCTCGACCAGTGCATAGATAACAAGGCCCGCGATGCCGAGCACGGTAATTTCGCCGAACGTATCGTAGCCGCGGAAGTCTACGAGGATCACGTTGACCACGTTCGTGCCGCCGCCGCCGGGTTTGGAGTTGGCGAGGTGATAATCGGCAATGGTCTGGAAGGCGAAATCGCGGGTCATCAGCGCATAGATCAGCGCGCCGATGCCA
>JBFHGI010000622.1:0-1888 GCA_041583175.1 Pseudorhodobacter sp.
ACGGCGCACGCATTTCGCGCTGGTGGTGGATGAATATGGTGCGCTGCGCGGTTTGATCACGCTGGAGGATATTCTGGAAGAGATCGTCGGCGAGATCCGGGATGAGTTCGACACGGTGGAGAAGGATCAATCGCTGGCGCGGGCCGAGAATGGTGATTTTCTGGTTGAAGGCGCGATGACGATCCGTGACCTGAACCGGATCACCGATTGGGGCCTTCCCGATGACGAGGCCAATACGATTGCAGGGCTAGTGATCCATGAAGCGCAGCTGATCCCGAGTGAGGGGCAGGTGTTCAGCTTTCATGGCTTCCGGTTCGAGGTCGTCACACGCAAGGAAAACCGCTTGACCGCGCTCAAAGTCCGTCCGTTGTGACCGGATTTTATACGGGTGCGCCGGTGGCCGGCCGGGGCCTGCGGCACAACTATTTTTGCCAAGATTAATTCTGCGCGGTGCATTGGCGGCAGCCGGGAAACGATCTGGCGAAACTGATATCTGAATTGCCGCTTTAGGGCGTTGAAGCACTTGAAATCCGGCCTAGAAAGGCAGAATGGCATACGCATGACCTCGGGCAGGAACCAATAAAATGAGCGACGATGCACTTGTGATCTTCACCCCTTCGGGCAAGCGCGGGCGCTTTGCGCTTGGCACGCCGGTTCTGGCGGCGGCGCGGTCTTTGGGTGTTGATCTCGACAGTGTTTGCGGCGGGCGGGGGATATGCTCCAAATGCCAGATCACGCCCGGTTATGGCGAATTTGCCAAGCATGGAGTGACGGTGTCTGAAGGCGCGTTGTCGGAGTGGAACGCGGTAGAGGAGCGCTATAAATCCAAGCGGGGCCTGATCGATGGGCGGCGGCTGGGGTGCCAAGCGAAGGTGCAAGGCGATGTGGTCATTGACGTGCCGCCCGAAAGTCAAGTGCACAAGCAGGTGATCCGTAAGCGGGCCGAGGCGCGGCAGATCACGCTCGACCCATCGGTCACGCTGCATTACGTTGAAGTGGCCGAGCCGGATATGCACGACCCCTCGGGTGATTTCGAGCGGCTGTCCAATGCCTTGCGCGACCAGTGGCAGATCGAGGCCGTTCGCGCCGATCTGTCGGTGTTGACCACGTTGCAGCCCATTCTGCGCAAAGGGGAGTGGAAGGTGACGGTCGCGCTACACCGCATCGATGACGCCGATGTGCCGCGTATCATGCATCTGTGGCCGGGCCTTTACGAGAACGGAATTTACGGGCTGGCGGTGGATTTGGGGTCGACCACGATCGCCGGGCATCTGTGCGATCTGCGCACGGGGGAGGTTCTGGCCTCTTCGGGGTTGATGAACCCGCAAATCCGCTTTGGCGAGGATTTGATGAGCCGCGTCAGCTATTCCATGATGAACCCGACCGGGGCGGCAGAAATGACGGCTGCAGTGCGGGCTGGCATGAACACGCTGTTCGCGCAGATCAGCGCCGAGGCAGGGGTGGACCAGGCGTTGATCATGGATGCGGTTTTTGTCTGCAATCCGGTTATGCATCATCTGTTCCTTGGGATTGACCCTTTCGAACTGGGGCAAGCACCCTTTGCGCTGGCGACTTCGGGCAGTTTGCATCTGACCGCGCGCGATCTGGATTTGCAGTTGCACCCATCGGCGCGGGTTTACCTGCTGCCCTGCATCGCGGGCCATGTGGGGGCGGATGCCGCTGCCGTGGCGCTGTCGGAAGCGCCGGAGAAATCCGAGGATTTGTTGCTGGTGGTCGATGTCGGCACCAATGCTGAAATTTTGCTGGGCAATACCGAAAAGGTGCTGGCCTGTTCCTCTCCCACCGGGCCTGCCTTTGAAGGCGCGCAGATCAGTTCGGGCCAACGTGCCGCCCCCGGCGCGATTGAACGGGTGGAGATTGACCCCGT
>JBFHGI010000623.1:0-1876 GCA_041583175.1 Pseudorhodobacter sp.
CCGTCCGTCAAATCTGCGAACCGTTGGGGGGAGCGGGGGGAGAGTTCCAGCCGTCCCTCCTCTTGCCGCTGCGCAAGATCTTTCACAGCGATGCTCATCCGGTCCACCTCGGCGCGCACAGCGGCGTCCATTTCATGCGGGATATCTGCACCTTCGGGCAGCACGGAAAGCAATGTGCCAAGATTTGCCGCGGGGCGGCGCAGCCGGTCCAGCACCTCGGCCAGCAAAGCCTCGCGCTTGGCATGGGTGGCCAGATCGGCGGTCACATCGCGCAGGGTCAGCACATAGCCGGGGGCGGCATCACCGACATTGGGCAACAGCCGCATACGGGCAGCAAGCATTTCACCGCCATCCCGCGTGGCGCAGAGAAGGTCAGAGGCGGCATCGGCATCCTCGGCTTCAATCAGGCGGCGGTGCGCGTGGCGGATCGGGCCTTCGCGCAGGTAATCGAACAATTTCCGGTCAAGCCCCGGCGCCACGCCCTTGGCCGCAGCGCCGATCAGATCCACCGCCATGCCGTTGTAAAACACCAGTTGATGATCGCCAGAGCATAAGATCACCCCGACCGGGACATCCGACAGCAGCGCCGCGAGCCTGTCTTTCTCGGCGGCAAGACGTGTGGTTTCACGGGCCACCGCCTCGGCCAGAGCATTGCGGGTTTCCGACAGGCTGAGTGCGGTGGCCTGCGCTGCAGGCGCCAGATCGCCGAGGTAGCGGGCGCTGGCCGCATCCATACCGGCGCCGACATCGGCATGGGCGCGGGCGCGCAGCGCACCGGCGAGCAAGTCGATGGGTTTGGAGACATTGACGTCGAACAGATACCAGACCGCCGCCGTCAGCCCCACCACGCCAAAGCTGCCGATCACCCCGCCTTGCACAAAGGCGTTCAGGCTTTCGGGCGCACCAAGGCGGCGATAGCCCAGCATCAGACCAAGGCAGAGCAGCAGCACCGCCCCGATGGCAAGCGCCGCAAAGAACAGGAAGACGCGCAGCCGCAGGCTGAGGTTTTGCAAGGCGAAGGGTTTGGATGTCTGGGTCACTGTCGCCGCCTTTCCTTGCCTTTGTTGCGGGGGATTCGCCTCTAGGGATCAGCCTTCCAGCAGACGCCGGACTTCTGACCGAAGTTCCGTCAGTTCAAAGGGTTTGGAGATGAAACCGTCTGCCCCCAGTGCCAGCCCTTTTTTCCGTTCGATCGCGGAACCGCGCGCGGTCATCATCAGTATCTTTATATCGGCAAGCTCCGGGTCCAACCGGATTCCCTGACAAATCTCGTACCCTGACATTTCGGGCAGCATCACATCCAGCAGCACCAGATCGGGGTGCATGGCGCGGATGCGGGCCAGCGCCTCGCCGCCATTGGCGACGCGGTCATGGGCATAGCCCTCGCGCGTCATCAGGTAATCGAGGGCAAGGGCGATATTGTCTTCATCCTCGACCACCAGAACGCTGTGTTTCTTGTCATCTGCGGACATGGTTGTCACCCTTCCTGACAGGCGGCGCGTTGCAGCGCGTCCTCTGACCCGACATCTTGCCACGCGCCGCCCGTCAGTGTTCCATCCGGCGCAAGCTCGGCCCCTTCCAGCAGATCGGCGCGGCGGCCTTGCGCACAGTCGAAGGCCAAAGGCACACGCCGTGTCGGTGTCCAGCGTTGTACAAACATCACCTCGCCGCGACGAAAGTTGCTGTCTTCGACACTTTTCACCATGCCCGTGCCATCAAAGGCCGCAAAGCGCGAGGAAACGGGGAAAAGATAGGTCCAGGGCCGGTAGAACACCTTGTCGCTGGGTGAACTGAGGATGATCACCTGTTCGGGCAGGGCCGAAGTGGTGCGGTAATGCCATGTATATTCGTTCCAGACCGAAAACATCAGCATCCC
>JBFHGI010000624.1:0-1874 GCA_041583175.1 Pseudorhodobacter sp.
CCCGCCCGCTCCGCCGACCTGCGATCAGGGGGCAGACCCGCAGCTTGCCACCCGCGCCAAAGCCGCCCAAAGGGGCTCGATGCCCCTGCGGGCGGCACCCCCTCGCGGCAGTTCAAATCCTGCTTGGGCTTGACTTCACCGCCCGCGCGATGTGTATCAGCGGGACCGGAAAATAAGCCCTCTGAAAGGGGATGATGATGCACGCCTATCGCAGCCATACTTGCGCCCAACTCAACGCCTCGAACGTGGGGCAGGATATCCGCCTGTCCGGCTGGGTGCATCGGGTCCGCGATCATGGCGGCGTGCTTTTCATTGATTTGCGCGATCATTACGGCATCACGCAGGTCTTGGCCGACAGCGACAGCCCGGCCTTCAAGGACCTTGAAAAGGTGCGCGCCGAATGGGTGATCCGGATTGATGGCACAGTCAAGGCGCGGGACGCGTCGCTGGTGAACCCGAAGCTCCCGACAGGTGAGATTGAGGTTTACGCGCGGGGCATGGAAGTGCTGGGTGCTGCGGATGAATTGCCGATGCCGGTCTTTGGTGAGGTGGATTATCCCGAAGAGACCCGACTGACCTACCGCTTCCTCGATCTGCGCCGCGACAAGCTGCATGCCAATATGATCCTGCGTTCCAACGTCGTGCGCTCCATCCGCAACCGGATGTGGGACCAAGGCTTCAACGAATTCCAAACGCCGATCATCACCGCCTCCAGCCCCGAAGGCGCGCGGGATTTTCTGGTGCCCAGCCGTCTGCACCCCGGCAAATTCTATGCCCTGCCGCAGGCACCGCAGCAGTTCAAGCAGTTGATCATGGTGTCGGGTTTCGACAAATATTTCCAGATCGCGCCCTGTTTCCGCGATGAGGACCCGCGCGCCGACCGTTCGCCGACCGATTTCTACCAGCTTGATCTGGAGATGTCTTTCGTCAAGCAGGAAGACGTGTTCGCCGCCGTGCAGCCCGTTATTCAGGGTATTTTTGAGGAATTCGGCAAAGGTAAGAAGGTTGATACCGACTGGCCGCTGATCGCCTATAATGACGCGCTGAAATGGTATGGTTCCGACAAGCCCGACCTGCGCAACCCGCTCAAGATGCAGGATGTCTCTGAACATTTCCGCGGCTCCGGCTTTGCGATTTTCGCCAAGCTGCTGGAATCTGAAGGCAATGAGGTCCGCGCCATTCCTGCGCCGACAGGTGGCAGCCGCAAGTTCTGCGACCGCATGAACGCTTTTGCCCAACAACAGGGCCTTCCCGGCATGGGCTATATCTTCTGGCGCAAGGCCGAAGATGGCAGCATGGAAGCCGCGGGCCCCTTGGCCAAGAATATCGGGCCAGAGCGCACCGAAGCGATCCGCGTGCAGTTGAACCTCGGCGAAGGCGACGCTGCTTTCTTCCTTGGTGGCAAGCCTGAAACCTTCCAAGCCGTTGCAGGCCGCGCCCGCAATGAGATTGGCAATGAGCTTGGCCTGTCCGAAACCGATACGTTCCGCTTTGCCTGGATCGTTGATTTCCCGATGTTCGAGAAGGATGACGAAGGCAAGATCGACTTCTCGCACAACCCCTTCTCGATGCCGCAAGGCGGGATGGAGGCGCTGCAAGGTGATCCGCTGGACGTTTACGCCTATCAATACGATCTGGCGTGCAACGGGTATGAGCTAATCTCGGGTGGTATCCGTAACCATAAACCCGAAATCATGTACAAGGCGTTCGAAATCGCGGGCTACCCGAATGATGAGGTGAACAAGCGCTTCGGCGGCATGGTCAAGGCGTTCAAATACGGCGCCCCACCCCACGGCGGTTGTGCGGCAGGCATTGACCGGATCGTGATGCTGCTGGCCGATGAGGCCAACATCCGCGAGGTCATCATGTTCCCG
>JBFHGI010000625.1:0-1868 GCA_041583175.1 Pseudorhodobacter sp.
GGCATAGCCCGCAGCTTCCCGCAGATAAGTCAGGATCGTGGCTTTCTGCGCAGCCACCTCCTGTGCCGCGCCATAGCGCATCACGCTTGCGGTCTGGCTGTTCGGGCCCGGCTTTTCCAGCAGTTTGTCCCGGTCAGCCAGCAAAGCCGCGTTCATAAACGTTAACCGAAAATCACCGCGAAAGGCCCCGATCAGGGCGATGTTGCACCCCGCGTGGCGATAGCAGGGGTGGCCCCAGCGCAGATCTTCTTCCAGCCCCGCCTCAAGGCAAATCGCCCGCAACTGCGCCAGCCCGTCCGACCAAATCCTTGCCGAACACTCCGCTGTCGCAAACCGGTCGCAACGCCCGCAGCCATCGGTGAAAAATGCTTCAACATCGGTGATCATTCGGCCCCCTTTGCCGCCCGCAGGCTTTCGCTTTGCCAGCATAGCACATAGTATCGCGCCCGACCCATCCAGAAAGCCAGTACCGATGCCCCAAGCCGTGTTCCATTCCCCCTATGGCCCCTTTGCGGTGGTCGAGGATGCCGGTTTGATCACGCGCATTGATTGGTCCTCGCGCCGTTCAGACCCGACGCCGCTGTTGCGCGAGGCGTGCCGACAACTGGGCGAGTATTTCGACGGAATCCGCACGGCCTTCGACCTGCCGCTCGATTTCGGCAGCGGCTTTCAGGACCAGATGCGCCGCGCGATGCTGGCGATCCCTTACGGCGAAACACGGACCTATGGCGAACTTGCGAAAGCCTTGGGACGCCCCGCCCAAGCCGTCGGGCAAGCCTGCGGCGCAAACCCGATCCCGATCCTCATCCCCTGCCACCGTGTGCTGGGGGCCAACACGCTCGGCGGCTTCTCTGCGCCGGGTGGGGTGGAAACCAAGATCGCCCTCTTGAAGCTGGAAGGGGCAGGCGGCTTGCTGCTGTGATACGGCACTCTTTCTGGGCCGTTTCCAGAGAAACCCCAGAGAGTTTCCAGAGTGCCAAGATCGTGTTTACTTCGCGCCGCGTTCAGGGATGATCTGCTGCGCGATGCCGGCAAAGGTCAGGTAGAGCGAGGTGACGATCAGCCCCCAATGCGCCCAGCTTTGCGGGTGGAAATCGACCCAGGTTGCCCAACCCGCAAAGAAGGTCCAGGCCAGCGCCATCGGCAAGGATACCGCATTCCAGCGCGCGGTGCGCGTCGGGTGGATGAATTTCAACGGCAGGAACATCGCAACGGTCAATGCCACCACAAAGGTAAGAATCGTCCAGTATCCGGGTTGCAGGGCAAACATCACAAGCACGAACATATTCCAGCAGGCCGGAAAGCCGGAAAAGGAATTATCTTTTGTTTTCATGCGTGTATCGGCGAAGTAGATCACCGAGCCATAGGTGATGACGATGATGATCAGCCACCCCGTCCAATCCGGCAGCAAGCCTGATTTGAACAGTGCAAAGGCGGGAATGAAAACATAGGTCAGATAGTCGATAATCAGGTCCAGCAGCACGCCATCATAGGTGGGGAAGTTGGTCTTTACGTCATATTTACGCGCCAGCGGGCCATCAATCCCGTCCACCACCAAGGCGACAACTAGCCACCAGAACATAGCGCTCCAGTTTTCCTCGACTGCGGCCAGCATCGCCAGCATTGCCAGAACGGCTCCGGTGGCTGTGAAGAGGTGCACAAGAAGTGCTTTTACTTTCAATGTCATAACTGAGCTGCCCTTGGGCTGGATGGTGTCATGCGCGCGGATGTGCTTTTGCGTATACTTCCATCAGGCGCGCAGTATCAACCGCCGTATAGGCTTGCGTCGTGGAAAGTGATGCATGGCCCAAGAGTTCCTGAATCGCCCGCAAATCGCCGCCCGCGCTCAGCAGATGGGTCGCGAAGGA
>JBFHGI010000626.1:0-1848 GCA_041583175.1 Pseudorhodobacter sp.
AAACCGCAGATCATATCACCCCGGCCTTTGACGGTATGGTGATCGAGATTAAGGCCCCTGAATGAACGCTCTTCTTGATGTCATCCTGCCCGTCTTTCTGCTGCTAGGCATCGGGTATTTCGCAGCGTGGAGACGGATTGTAGATGAAGGGGCGATTGACGGGTTGATGAAGTTCGCGCAGAACTTCGCAATCCCTTGCTTGCTGTTCAACTCCATGAGCCGGCTTGATCTTGCGCAGAGCTTTGATCCCGGCCTGCTCATCAGCTTTTTCGCGGGCGCATGGGGGGCGGGCGCGTTGGGGTTCATCGGTGCGCGGGTTATCTTTGGCCGTACGACAGTCGAAGCCTTGTCCATCGCCTTTGTCGCAAGCTTTTCCAACACGCTGCTATTGGGGGTTCCGATCACTGAACGCGCCTATGGGGCGGATGCGCTTGCGGGCAATTACGCGATTATCGCGCTGCACTCCCCTTTGCTTTACGGGCTTGGCATCAGTTCGATGGAAATTGCGCGCAGCCAAGGCCAGGGACTGGCCAAAATGGCGGTAGCGCGCCAAGCTATGCGCGCGATTGCGCTGCAACCGATGGTTATCGGCATCACCTTGGGATTCATTGTGAACCTCAGCGGTCTGCCTGTCCCGGGGGTGATATGGTCGGCGGTGGATATGATGGTCAAGGCTGCCATCCCTGCCGCGCTTTTCGCGCTGGGGGGCGTTTTGCTGCAATACCGCCCCGAAGGCGATATGCGGACGGTCGCATTCGTCTGCTCGCTGACCTTGATTGCGCACCCCAGCATTACCTTTGCGCTTAGCCATGTCTTTGACCTGTCTGTCGATCAGACGCGGTCAGCGGTGTTGACGGCAGCGGCCGCTCCGGGCGTGAATGCCTTCCTTTTTGCAAATATGTATGGTGCGGCGAAACGGGTTGCAGCCTCGACGGTGCTGCTGGCCACTGCGGGGACAATCCTGACAGCCTGGGGCTGGTTGCAGATCCTGCCCTGAGGCGGCATCTCTGCGCGTGAATCGCGCGCGGAAGGCCCACCAAGCTGTTGATTTCCAATCAAACGCGCAAAGATCTTAGGGTTTTGTTAACCTGCACGCCGCAGCCCAAACGGGGTGGCGCGAGGCAGGAGGTGGAGCCTCCGGCGGAGGTATTTTTGCCAAGATGATGCCAGAGAAGCGCCAAGAGGACGGGGCGGTTATGCCCCGCCGCTCGGGCCTTTATCAGGCTGGCGTGACACCGCGCAACCGCTCGGAGCGGCGGCGCAGCAGTTCCACCACGGTCAGCAAGCAGATCGAGAAGATCACGAGGATCGTCGCCACCGCGAGGATGGAGGGGCTGATCTGTTCGCGGATGCCGTTCCACATCTGGCGCGGGATGGTTTGCTGTTCGTGGCTACCGACAAACAGCACCACGACCACCTCGTCAAAGGAGGTCACGAAGGCAAAGAGCGCGCCCGAAACCACGCCCGGCGTGATCAGCGGCAGTTGCACCTTGAAGAATGTGGTCACCGGCCCTGCGCCCATGTTTTGCGCGGCGCGGATCAGCGAACGGTCAAAGCCCATCATCGTGGCGGTCACGGTGATGATGACGAAGGGGATGCCCAAGGTGGCATGGGCCATCACGAGGCCGAAATAGGTGCCGGACAGGCCGATGTCGGAGTAGAAGAAGAACAGGCCCGTCGCGGTGATGATGATCGGCACGATCATCGGCGAGATCAGGATTGCCATGATCAGCTTGCGGAAGGGCATCTCGGGGCGTGACAGGCCCATTGCGGCAATAGTGCCCAGCACGGTCGCCACGATGGTCGAGAAAAAGCCGACGATGATCGAGTTCTTGGCCGCCTGAATCC
>JBFHGI010000627.1:0-1842 GCA_041583175.1 Pseudorhodobacter sp.
GCAAGCCGCTGTCGAGATTGGCGAAACCGTGAAGCGGATTGATGGGACGGAAGTGCCGATCCTGACGCCGTGGTTGGGTAAGTCAAAAGCCAAAGCGGCTGATAAACCTTCTGGCAAAACCTCCGACAAGGCGAGTGACGCGCCGATGACCGAAACGCAGGAGGCCGCCTCCGACACGGCAGCCAACACTACGGCGGTCAAGAAAGGTCGGCCAAAGGGGACTTCCGGTGATATCGCGCCGTCAGGGGCCTCTTCGGTGCCGGCCAAGGCTGAACCGTCTGAAGTCGCCAAAGCTGCGGAACCTGCCGAGATGTCCAAAGAGGATCTGGCGCCGAAGCAGCCCGCAAAAGCAGCCGAGGTGCCATCAGAAGGTGTCAAACCGAAGGGTCTGAAAGCTGCGCGCAAGGGCCAGCCCGATGATCTGAAAAAGATCGAAGGCATCGGGCCTGCGCTGGAAAAACTCTGCAATTCGATGGGCGTGTTCCATTATGACCAGATTGCCGCTTGGGGTGATGCGGAAATCGCATGGATGGATAGCAACCTCAAAGGCTTCAAAGGCCGCGTGACCCGAGACAAATGGGTCGCTCAGGCGAAACTGATTGGCGAGGTGGGGATGGAAGAGTTCCTGATCCGCGCCAAAACGAATGACTACTGATGATGAAGAAAACGCCCACTCCTTCCGAGGTTCATCAGGCCAAGCAGGCGCGGCTCGTCGCGATTGTGCTGGTGGTCACGATGGTCCTGTGGATGGGCGCGCAATTCATCGGCAGCAAACTGGGGTGGGAGGCGCGCTTTGTCTTCCTCTTCGATCTGGCAGCTTTGGCGGGCTTCGTCTTTGCGCTGGTGGTAACTTTTCGGATCTGGCGTCAGCGCAAGGCTGATGCGGACGATAATTGAGGGCATGACATGCTGAAAGATCAAGATCGGATCTTTACCAATCTTTACGGGATGCATGACCGCACCCTTGCTGGCGCGAAAAAGCGCGGGCATTGGGAAGGGACTGCGGGTTTCATCAAGCAGGGTCGCGGCTGGCTGGTTGACCAGATCAAGGCGTCCGGCCTGCGCGGTCGGGGCGGGGCGGGTTTTCCGACCGGTCTGAAATGGTCTTTCATGCCCAAGGAATCCGATGGTCGCCCGTCCTATCTGGTGATCAATGCCGACGAATCCGAACCCGGCACCTGCAAAGACCGCGAGATCATGCGCCATGATCCCCACACGCTGATCGAAGGCGCGCTGATCGCCTCTTTCGCGATGGGGGCCAATGCCTGCTACATCTATATTCGCGGCGAATATATCCGCGAGAAAGAGGCGCTTCAGGCTGCGATTGACGAATGCTATGACGCAGGGCTTCTGGGCAAGAATGCCGCCAAATCCGGTTGGGATTTTGATCTCTATCTGCATCACGGGGCAGGGGCCTATATCTGCGGCGAGGAAACCGCCTTGCTCGAAAGCCTTGAAGGCAAGAAGGGCATGCCCCGGATGAAGCCGCCATTCCCGGCAGGCGCGGGCCTCTATGGTTGCCCGACCACCGTGAACAACGTGGAATCCATTGCCGTGGTGCCGACCATTCTGCGCCGTGGGGCCGATTGGTTTGCCGGTTTTGGCCGCCCGAACAACGCGGGCACCAAGCTGTTCGGCATTTCCGGCCATGTGGTCAACCCTTGCGTGGTTGAGGAGGCGATGTCGATTTCCTTGCGCGAATTGCTGGACCGCCATTGCGGCGGCGTGCGCGGCGGTTGGAAGAACATCAAAGCTGTGATCCCCGGCGGGTCGTCGGTGCCGATGTTGAACGCGGCGCAATGCGACGATGCGATCATGGATTTCGACTGGCTGCGCGAACAA
>JBFHGI010000628.1:0-1841 GCA_041583175.1 Pseudorhodobacter sp.
GACATCAAACGCCTGATGGCCTATTCCTCCATCTCGCATATGGGCTTTGCACTGATCGGTCTGGCCTCCGGCACCGTTGGCGGTGTGCAGGCGATGCTGATCTATATGGCGATTTACGTCACCATGAATATCGGCACCTTTGCCTTCATCCTGTCGATGGAAAAGGACGGCCATGCCGTGACCACGATCGATAGCCTGAACATGTTGTCCAAGAAAGCGCCGCTGCCGGCGCTGGCAATGCTGGTGCTGTTGTTCAGCCTTGCCGGTGTGCCGCCCATGGTTGGCTTCTTCGGCAAGTTCTATGTGCTGCAAGCGGCGATCTATGGGCAGATGACATGGCTCGCGGTGGCGGGGGCTGTTGCCTCGGTGATCGGTGCCTTCTACTACCTGCGGATCGTGTTCTACATGTATTTCGGCAAAGAGGGCGAAGGCATTGACGGGCGCATGGGCGGGGTCCAATGGGCGGCGCTGATGGCATCGGCCTTGATCATGGTGCTGGGGGTTATCAACCTCTTTGGGGTGGAAAGCATCGCACTGATGGCGGCGGAAACGCTTGTTCGCTGAGGCGCTGCCTCCGGGCTGGCCGCATGGCGTGGCCCGGATTTTGCTCGATAGTGTTGACAGCACCAATGCCTACGCCATGCAGCTGTCGCCGGAGAGTCCGACATGGATCATGGCGGCAGAACAGACCGGGGGCAGGGGCCGACGTGGCCGCCCCTGGAGCAGCCCGCGCGGCAATTTCTACGCCACCCTCGCCTTGCAACCGACCGAAAGCGCCGACCGGGTTGCCCTGCGATCTTTCGCGGCGGCTCTGGCGCTGCGGGATGCTTGTGCGGGCCTGTGTGGGACAGATGCGGGACTTGCGCTGAAATGGCCGAATGACGTTTTGCTCAACGGCGGCAAGCTCGCGGGGATTCTGCTGGAAAGCAGCGGCTCCGGCGCAAAGATCCTGCAGCTTTCCATCGGAATCGGCGTCAATCTGATCGCGGCACCCAATGCGGCACAGGTCGAAACCGGCGCGGTGGCCCCTGTCAGCCTGCTGTCGGAAACAGGCGTGCGGGTCACGCCGGAGCGCTTTCTGACCGCGCTCGCCTCCGCCTATGACCTGTGGGAAAACCGCTTCAAAGCCGAAGGTTTCGCGCCTCTGCGCGAGGCTTGGCTGACCCATGCCGCGCGGTTGGGAGAGGTCATTACAGCCCGCACCGGCCATGATACGGTGCAAGGCGTGTTTGACGGTATCGACGATGACGGTGCCCTGATATTGACCACGCCTCAAGGCCGCCGCGCCATCCCCGCGGCTGAGGTTTTCTTTTGATCTGAAAGGGCTGCACCATGCTTCTGGCCATAGACTGCGGGAATACCAATACCGTGTTTTCCATCTGGGACGGCACGAAATTCATCGCGACATGGCGCTGCTCTACCGATCACAAGCGCACGGCGGATGAGTATTTTGTCTGGCTCAACACGTTGATGAGCCTGAACAAGGTGGAGGCCACGATCACCGAGGCCATCATCTCCTCTACCGTGCCACGCGTGGTGTTCAATCTGAGGGTGCTGACGGACCGGTATTTCAACTGCCGCCCGCTGGTGGTGGGCAAGCCGGAATGCAAACTGCCGGTGCCGCCGCGCGTGGATTATGGCACCACCGTGGGGCCGGACCGCCTGGTCAATACGGTGTCGGGCTTTGATCGCCACGGCGGCGACCTGATTGTGGTGGATTTCGGCACCGCCACCACCTTTGACGTTGTCGATCAGGATGGTGCCTATATCGGCGGGGTCATATCACCGGGCGTGAACCTTAGCCTGCAAGCCTTGTCGATGGCGGCAGCGGCGCTACCTCA
>JBFHGI010000629.1:0-1831 GCA_041583175.1 Pseudorhodobacter sp.
GTGTTTGGCTACGGATCGCTGATCTGGAACCCCGGCTTTCCTGTAGCGGAGCAGCGGGTCGCCTGTCTGCAGGGCTGGCATCGCAGCTTTTGCATGCGCTCCATCCACCATCGCGGCAGTGAGGAAAACCCCGGCCTTGTGCTGGCGCTTGACCGTGCGGCTGGCGCGTCCTGCCAAGGCGTTGCCTTTCGCGTAGAAGACGGGGCCGAGGATGAAACGCTGGCCATCTTGCGCGAACGCGAACTGATTTCTTCCGCCTATCTGGAGGATTGGCTGTCGCTGGATATGGAAGGCGGGCCGGTCACCGCGCTCTGCTATGTCATTGATCCCGCGCATGTGCAGTATTGCGGTGGTCTGGCGCTGGAAGAACAGGCGCGGATCATCGAACAGGCGGTCGGCGGGCGCGGGCCGAATTGCGAATATCTGTTCAACACCTCCGATCATCTGGCCCAACTCGGGATCGAGGATGCCGATCTGTCCTGGCTGGCGGCACAAGTGCGTGCGATGCGGCAAAAGCGGTGAAATGACGGTTGGCAGGCGCTCCGCTGCGCCGTAAGTTAAGCTGACACAATGCAGAAGGGTCGCAAAGCGCCGCATGGACAAGACCACAGCCGAGGCCGAGTTGTCATTCACCCACCCGATCCGTCAGATCGTTCTGATGCTGATCGTGACTGCCCTTGTGATTGCGGGTGCCACCGTTGCTTGGGGCCAACTTTCGGGCGTTTTCCTTGCCAATATCTGGCTTAACGGCTTCATCGGGCTGGTGTTTGTCTTTGGCGTGCTGGCCTGTTTCTGGCAGGTGTTGCAGCTTATGCAATCGGTGCGCTGGATTGTCGGCTTTGCCGAAGGTGCTGGCCCGTCAGAGGCCATTCAGGCGCCGCGCCTGCTGGCGCCATTGGCCGCGTTGTTGCGCAGCCGTGGTGCGCGGATGCAAATCTCGGCCTCCTCCTCCCGCTCTATTCAGGACAGTGTGGCCACCCGCATCGACGAAGCGCGCGACATCACGCGCTACTTGGTCAATCTTCTGATTTTCCTTGGCCTTTTGGGGACATTCTACGGGCTTGCCACCACTGTTCCCGCCGTTGTCGAAACCATCCGTAACCTCGCCCCGCAAGAGGGTGAGACCGGCATGCAAGTTTTTGACAAGCTGATGGGGGGGCTTGAGGCGCAGCTTGGTGGCATGGGCACGGCGTTTTCCTCCTCGCTTCTGGGGCTGGCGGGGTCGCTGGTCGTTGGGCTGCTGGAACTGTTCGCCAGCCACGGACAGAACCGCTTTTACCGCGAGTTGGAGGAATGGCTTTCCACGATCACCCGTCTGGGTTTTTCGTCGGGCGATGGAGACGCTGGCGATATGTCGGGCCTTGGCGGGGTGATGGACCAGCTTGCCCGCCAGTTGGAAACCTTGCAAAACCTGTTCGTACAAGCCGATGTCTCGCGAAGTCTCGCGGATGAGCGGCTTGGAACCTTGGCCGAAGCAGTCAAGGATCTGTCGGCCAAAGTGCAATCTGGCAGCTATGTGCAGGAACAGATTGCCGAGATTTCTGCGGCGCAAACCGCCCTGCTGACCCGTATCGCAGAAGGTCAGGAAGCCGCGCAAAGCGAGCAGAAGGCTGAAGACAGCATTGACGCCGAAAGCCGGATGCGGCTGCGGTCCATCGATGTACAGCTGTTGCGAATTCTGGAAGAGATTTCGGCAGGGCGGCAAGAAAGCATGTCCGACCTGCGATCTGATATTGGCGGGCTGACCAATGCGATCCGTCAGCTTTCGCGTAGCCAAACGGGCAGAGGCTAGGCCATGGCCCTCAGCCGCCGCGCATCGCAGAAAATGAAC
>JBFHGI010000630.1:0-1826 GCA_041583175.1 Pseudorhodobacter sp.
AACGGCTGATCTGTTCGACGGGATCGCAGCCCGCATGGCCGACCTGGACCCCTGAGCGATGCGCGCACTCAACAGGCTTCCGCTCTCTGTCAAACTGCCGTTACTTGGGGCGGCGATGATGATGCTGGTGGGCATCGTTGCTTCGCAACAGGTGTTGCAGGCACTGGGACGGGTGCAGGATGCGCGGGTGCAGGAAACCGCACGGATGCATGTCGAGGGGCTGTCTGTTGCGCTTGGCCCCTTCGTTCTGCGCCGCGATAACTGGGAGGTGTATGACACGCTTGATCGCGCCTCGCAGGGGGGAGAGGGGCGGCGCATGATCCTGACAGCGGTGGCGGATGAACGCGGGCGCGTGCTGGCAGCAACGGACCCCAGACGGGTGCCGATGGAAAGCGATATCGCCGATCTTGCGCAAGGGGCAGTTGCCTTGGACGATCTGTCCGTCGATGGGTCGGGGCCGATTTTGCGGCTGCTCGCGCCGCTTGTCTATCAAGGCCGCAGGGTGGGACAGATTGCCACCGAACTGGATGTTTCGGATTTGCTGGAAGAGCGGCGGCAGGCGTTGTGGTTCCTTATCCTTGGCAACGCGATGGCGACGGGCCTGCTTTCCCTCGCGGGTTTTGCCGTGCTGCGCAAGATGCTGCGCCCTGTCAGCACGCTAGCGCGGCAAATGACAGGAACTCAAGGCAAGCCGCACCCCATCGCTGCGAACGAGATCCCGCGCGGCGATGGTGAACTCTCGCGCCTTGCCCATACTTATAACGCAATGGTCGGCGCGGTCAGCGCCAAGGCCGAAGCCGAGCGGCGGCTGGCAGAGCGTGAGAGGTTTGTGGCACTCGGGCGGCTGTCCTCCTCCTTGGCGCATGAGATCAACAACCCCTTGGGTGGCCTGTTGAACGCCACTGATACCATCCGCAACTTTCCCGACCGCCCGGAGGTGGTGCGTCAATCCGCCGATCTTCTGGACCGCGGCCTGCGCCATCTGCGCGATGTGACCCGCGCCACGCTGGATCAGAACAGGCTGGACCCGGAAGACCGCGTTCTTAATTGCGAGGATTTCGAAGATCTGAAACTGCTCATCCAACCCGAGGTCTCGCGCCAGGCGCTGACGCTGGATTGGTCGGTTGACCTGCCAGCGCACTCAGCGCATGGCATCACGGCGGGACCTGTGCGCCAGATCGTGTTGAACCTGTTGTTGAATGCCAGCACGGCCGCTGGGCAGGGTGGGCGCATCGGCTTGACAGCCCGTTGTGAGGCCGACACGATGACCCTTCGCATCAGCGATAGCGGGGCGGGAATGCCCAAAGCCGCGCAGGACCGGTTGCTGAGCGATGCACCATTTGCGCCGGGTGGCGGCGTCGGGCTGCGCCTGGTGCGTGAGCTTGCAAAGGGCCTTGGTGGAACGCTTGCCCATGCCCGCCATGCGGATGAGACGCAGATCACCGTCATACTTCCCTTTGCGAAAGGACGCGGTGATGCTGAAGAATAGATACATCGTTCTGGTCGAGGACGACGAGATCATGGGCGCTTCGCTTTTACAGCGGTTGGAGTTGGAAGGCGCGCAGGTGCTTTGGCAAAAGCAGATGGTCCGTGCGCTGGGTGCGATCCGCACCCCCAGACAACCGATTGATGCGGTGATCTGCGATATCGGCTTGCCTGATGGCTCCGGAGAGGAATTGTTTGCAACGCTGGCCAGAACCGGCACCCCGCCGCCGTTTTTGTTTATCACGGGGCAAGGCGGTATCGGGCAGGCGGTGAGGCTGATCAAATCGGGCGCGGCGGATTATGTGACCAAACCATTTGATATGTCGGTGTTTCTGGAACGG
>JBFHGI010000631.1:0-1826 GCA_041583175.1 Pseudorhodobacter sp.
CCTGTCCCCGCGGCAGGTGCGGCTGGTGGAACAGCCGGATCTTGCGGCCGCTCGCCAGATGCCGCTGGTTGCCCTTCAGCATCGCCCGGGCGTCCCGCACCCGGCCGGCCACCACCGCGACGTTCTTCTCTCCCGGTCGAAATCTTGGCACCGGTGCGAAGCTTTTGCGCGCCTTCGGTCACCACCATCGTACCTTCGGGGATATCCGCCTCGATCCATACGGTTTCATTCTGGCGGAACATGATCGTCACAGGCACCTGCACTGCGGTGCCTTCCTGATCAATCCAAACGCTCGATCCGGCGCGCGACCATGTGATCGCCGTGGAGGGCAGCGCCGCCATCGGGTCACTTTCCTGCGTCAAGCGTACCGAAAAGGTCATCCCCGGCCACAAGAGCCCCTGCTCATTGTCGATCTGCGCTTTGACGGTGACGCTTCGGGTCACACTGTCAATCCGGCTGTCAAATGACACGATATTGGCCGTAAACACCCGCCCCGTGAACGTAGACGTGCTGGCCAGCACCTCTTTTGCCTTGGCAAGCATCCCGATCGCGCGTTCCGGCAACTCGAATTCAATCAGCAAGGCATCCGCCTGATCAATGCTGGCAATGGTGCTGTTCGCGCTGAGCGCATCCCCGACATCGACATCACTCAAACCCAGACGCCCCGCGATCGGCGCGCGGATCGTCCGGTCATCCAGGGCAATCTGCGCAAGACCAACAGCGGCTTCTGCCAGACGCTGCTTGACGCGTGCCTCGGTCAACGTGACATCGGTAATTGTCGAACTGCCGCTTTGGCGCAGGCGTTCATAGCGCGTCACGGTGTCTTTTGCCTGATCCAGCTCCGCCTGCGCGATTTCCAGATTAAGAGCTTCGGTCCGGGCATCGAAGCGCACCAGAACCTCTCCAACCTCGACTTCGCGATTGGCCAAGAGATTTGCTTCAACCACGGTCCCGGCGGACTCGGTCACGACATTGACGCTGCGCAGGGCAGAGGCCGTGCCAATCGCATTCAGCACTGTCTCGTAGGGCTGCATCTCCAACGCTGTCGTCACAACTGTCGTTGCGCGCGATCCACGCCCGGGGCCGCGGCCTGCCCCGCCTCCGGGACCAGCAGCGGGCGCACCCGAGGCCGCAGGTGTAGCGGGGTCGCTTGCAGTGTCCGACGCGCCGCCCGTCACATTAGCAATCATGGCCTGCACCTGCGCGGGCACGCCGAATGTATAGGCATAAGCACCGGCCAGAATAGCGGTCGCCGTGACCAAGGTCGCCAATTTGCGTATCACTGATTGCACCCCAATATCGTCATATTCGGCATTATACGCAGCCGCCGAAGGTTTCCGTCGCAGAAAAGTAGCAGAAATTCTGAATACTCTTAGCTATGCCGATCCTCTTTTACAGCACAACTGTATATCGCATGTGAAAAAGTAACGATTTCGAAAGCGCCGCTCTATTTTATAGCAGTTCCTGCCTCGAAAGGCACCGACTCGGCAAAGTGAGAGGATGGGACAATGATACTTCGCAGCCCTGCTTGCGTGCCCGCGACGGACGACAAGACACCAAGCACCCTTATGCCATCCGCAGCCATTTCGAAAAGTGGCGCGCCCGAGTCACCCTTCATCGCCGCACATTGCGCCAGTATCACATCACGAGCCGATGCATAGGCGGCCTCGCCACAATCCTCTGCGACGGTCAGCACATGCGCGCGCAATCCCGCGTAACCGGCAAGAAAAACGTCTACGGTTTTCAGGCTTTCAGGCGCTTCCGAGCTCAGGCTCGCAAATCCCGTTTGCCGGCCAATCGGCTTTGAAAGCACAAGCAGAGCCCAG
>JBFHGI010000632.1:0-1824 GCA_041583175.1 Pseudorhodobacter sp.
GCACCGCGCAACAGCGGATAGGTGATGACGATCACCCCCAGAACTGCGGCCAGCATCAGCTGCCAGCGCCGCCCGACCAGCAGTATCACCGGAATGAGCCCCGCCGCATAGACCAGCGGCCCCACACTTTTGCAAAGGTATAGAACCCCTGCGAGATAGAGGAAGATCAGCAAGCGACGCGGCCGTTCCTCGGGCGTGGACAGCCGCAGCAGGATCAGCGCCGACATCGCTGTCATCAGTGCAAAGAAGGCCACCCAAAGCCCGTGCGGCATGAAGACCATCGGGCGGAACCCCCCACCCCGCATGCTTTGTGAAAAGTCATGCTGGAAAAAGCCGTAAACCCAGATGTTGATCTGCGGTGACAGGCGCGCCTCCAGCAGCATCGGCAGCGAATAGATCAGCCCCGCAACCACGAGTGCACCGATAATCGCCCGCATCCCGGCCTCGGTCCGCAAAAGGTGGCGGGCCAGAAAAAACGGGATCAAGGCGATGAACTGATAGCTGATCGCCGACACGCTGTCATAGAGGCGCAGGGCCGGGACATCGCGCGCGACAATCGGAATGGGGTCGGGGTTGGTCAGCGCAGTTGCGAAGGGGCTGATGATATAGATCACGATCAGGGCCCGCCCGATCACCCCTTTCGGCAGAAAGCTGATCTTCTCGTCCAGCACCCAGACCGTCAGCGCCAAGGCACAGAGGTTTGCAATGGTAAACTTGTCCATATCCGGCACCGCCGGAAGGTTGAAATTCGCCAAAGGCGGCAAGAGCATATAGGCGGCAAGGATAGACCAGACCAATGCTTTTTCGCGCGGCAGATGCCGGAACAGGCCCGTCGCGATGAAGGGCCAGACAAGCAGCATCAGATAGGCAAGTGCGTTGGGCATCGCCTCGGGTCAATCCTTGTTCCGGTTCGGCCGCGCTTCGGCCGACGGACAGCTTAGCACATCAACTTTGCCAAACCATCAACCCGGCGCGATTAGCCTTGCGCCTGTTGCAGCAAGACCCCGCCGCCCTTTGTTCAAATCCTTCAGAACCGCTTGAATTTGCGCCGTTATGTGCGTTTCGCCTGCCAGATGGAAACAGTGTGTTGCCCGTTTCGGCTGGTTTTCAGACGGGTTTGCACCATCGCAGGCGTGCCGGTTTCATGCTAGGTCATACGCGACAGAACAGATTGGGCCGGATAGTGAAATTCTCCTTTGCAGAAACCGACATTACGGTCACGCATCCAGATGCCGCTTCGGTCCTGGCCGAGGTGAAGGACCGTTTGGCCGCGGGCAGAGGGTTCGCGCTTGCCACGATCAACCTTGACCATCTGGTGAAATTGCAGGCCGGGGCCGCGTTTCGGGCAGCTTATGCGCGACAGGATATGGTCGTGGCCGATGGCAACCCGATTGTCTGGCTTTCCAAGCTTGCGGGGCGGCCCGTATCGCTTGCACCGGGGTCTGACCTTGTGCTGCCGCTTGTGCAAGCGGCGCGGTCATGTGGGCGCCCCGTGGTCCTGTTTGGCAGCACGCCGGAGGCGCTGCGCGGTGCCGCAGACAGGCTGCGGCAGTTGGTGCCAGAGATCAACGTGTCGCTGACCATCGCGCCGCCCTACGGCTTTGACCCGACCGGCGCTGCCGCGCGCGAGATGCTGCACCAGATCAAGGCCCAAGGCCCCTGCCTGTGCCTCATCGCACTGGGCGCCCCGAAACAGGAAGAGTTTGCCGCCCTGGGCCGCCAACTCGCGCCCGAGGCGGGCTTTGCCTCGGTCGGCGCAGGAGTGGATTTCCTGTCAGGCCACCAGCAGCGCGCACCGGATTGGGCGCGGCGCTTTGCATTGGA
>JBFHGI010000633.1:0-1792 GCA_041583175.1 Pseudorhodobacter sp.
CGACAGGAAAGCTGGGAGCGTCTGGCCTGGCCGCAACCGCTTGCGCGGCGGTTTCATGAAAACGGGGTCGCGCTGGCGATGATCGCCGCATTGGGATTCGCGATGCTTTTCGCACTGATCCAGATGCTGCCGCCTGCGGGGGGGGCAGGGTTTTACGCCTTCATTGGTCATAACGCTTTGGTGGCGTTATTTGCGCCGGCGTTCCTGCTGCCTTTGGTGGCGGTGGCGGTTAGTTTGCGGCGCTATTGGTTGGAAACCGGCGGCACTCGGCTGCGCTGGCGCAACATTGTGGGTGGGTTTCGCGCGGCGGCCAATATGAGAAATCTGAACGGCGGGCAGGGGCAGGGCTGTAATTTCGAGAATGAAGACCGATATAGCGACAGGCGGCGTTGGTTGCATCAAGCCGTGATGTACGGCTTCCTGCTTTGCTTCGCTTCGACTGCCAGCGGTACGATCTTGCACTATATCTTTGATTTACAAGCGCCCTACGGGTTTTTTAGCCTGCCAAAACTGCTTGGTGTGCCGGGGGGGATTTTGCTGACAATCGGCACGATCGGGCTTGCCTGGATGAAAACCAAGGCGGACCCGAAGCTGGGCGCGGTGCGCGTTTGGGGCGGCGAGATGGGTTTCATTGCGTTGCTGGGCGCGACAGGCGCGACCGGGCTTGCACTTTATGCCGCAACCGGAACAGGCGCTGTGCCTGTGTTGCTGGCACTTCATCTTGGCTTCGTCCTGGCGTTCTTTTTGCTGCTGCCCTACAGCAAGATGGTTCACGGGTTTTACCGTTTGGCCGCCCTTATTATCGAGGATCAAAAGCAGACTCGGCCTTCATAAGGCGGCGCTATTCTTTGGGGATTTGCCGAGGGCAGGCCGCGCCAAAGCCGTGCCCTGCACATCAAGACCGGCCAAGCGGTCAAAGAGGGAGCCGCAGACTAACCCCCTTGTTGTCCGGCAGCCTTGAAATAGCGCGCTACGCAACGCTGCACATGGGTTTCAATCAACTCATCCGGCCCGTTTGGAATCTCTCCGAACTCTAGCCCCATGAAGGCTTGCGAGATCACGGTTTCCGGCAAAGGCCTGGCTTTGAGCGTGCCGATCAGACTGTCCAAGGCGTCCGCAACTTTTTGATCGGTCCAGTAGTAGCGGATGCGGTCGCTATAGCTGTAGGTCTTCAGAATTTCGAGCATGTCTTCGCTACCGCTATAGTAGTTTTTCCAATGTCCCGGATTGGTGTTCATCCTTTCGCTGATCACGTCACGGATCTGCGAGGGTCGATCGACAGCTAGCTGCGCTTCAATGGACGCCAGCGCCCAGACCGCTTCGCGAAATCTGAAGGTGAGTTCGGGTCCGACTTTGAGAAAGAAGAAGTGGTTCTTCACCAGATCCGCCAAGGCTTCTGTGGCTTGATAATCGGTAGAATGGGCCTCAAAAACCAATCCATCCTCGGACAGTATCGCGTCACTCAATGGCTTGGCCTTTGTGGGCACGAAGGGATAGACCGACGTATGGCCGAAATCGACGCCCGGCTGCGTGACAACAGACACGATGCGAGCCCAAGCGCGGCTCAGGCCTCTTGCTGCCCAAGCATCCCGATGGGTCTGCATCGTGTCGCGAAAGCGATCAACAGAGGTAACATCAAGAGCATCGGGTTCTTCGGTCTCTCCGCCCGGGACTGGCACTTCGGTTCCGATGATATAGATGAGCTTCTCGGGGTCCGGCGCGTGGGCTTCCGCTATGGCGCAGAGGTCGGCGGCACGATCTGCAATTTGCGCGAAGCTCGGATTCGCCTCGC
>JBFHGI010000634.1:0-1789 GCA_041583175.1 Pseudorhodobacter sp.
TCTAAGCCTTTTCCACCTCGGGGTCGTCTAATTGCGGCGCGCATACCGTTCTTGCGCGCCGCCATACGTTCAGCATTCGGCTCGCGTCAGAAGCCTGCTGCGGGACCATCTTTTCGGGGATCGCTTCCAGCGACATACCCACCATTCACCCGCTGGACCAAGTGAGCGCCGCCAAAGCCAAAGGCGTTGTGTGGGGTTTCAAAATTCGCATTGTGGCCGAGTTTTTTGAGACCTTCGACAATCGCAGGGTCGAACCCGGCTTCGATCGCCACGTCTAGTCCGGCAATCACCCGCCAGCGGGGTGCATCTGCGGCGGTCTGAGGGTCTTGCCCCCAAACCTGCGTCCGCAACAACATTTGCAAATGACCCTGCGCCTGAATTGGCCCACCCATCAGGCCAAAAGCCATATGCGGGGAACCGTCCTTCATCATCATACCCGGAATGATGGTATGGAATGGTCGCTTGCCCGGGCCGACCTGATTGGGATGCCCCTCTTTAAGCACGAACCCTGCGCCCCGGTTTTGCAGGCTGATTGCGGTTCCTGGAACCACGACACCAGAACCAAAACCGGCGTAGTTCGACTGGATGTAGGACACCATCATACCACCAGCGTCGCCAGTCGCCAGACAGACGGGTCCACCATCCTTCGGTGCCCCGACGGGAAAGCGGGTTGCACTGCTTCGATCAATGAGCTTTGCGCGTGTGGCAAGGTAGTCATCGTTCAGCAAATGTGTCGCCGTAACATCACCCATGAAGCGCGGGTCCGAGACAAACGTCTCAACGTCCATGAACGCAAGTTTCATCGCTTCGATCTGCAGATGCAACGATTCCAGACTATCAGGTTGCAGCGTTGCGATTTCGGTGTTTCGCAAAATACCAAGCGCCATCAGCGCAGCGATACCCTGCCCGTTCGGCGGGATTTCATGCAACTCCGTTTCACCCATCCACTGGCTGATTGTGCCGCACCAGTCGTTCTTATGCTCGGCCATATCGTCCATCGACAAGGCCGCACCGTGCTCCTGAGCGTAATCGACAATGGCCTTGGCCAAATCGCCTCGATAGAACGCTTCGCCTTTGGTCTGCGCAATTGCTTCCAGACTGCGCGCGAAATCTTCGGATTTGAACACTTCACCTGCCTTCGGCGCGCGCCCTTCGCGCATGAAGGCTTGTTCAAATCCCGGCTGTACATGCAACTCTTCGGCCGCGCGCCGCCATTGTTCGGCAATCACAGGCGTGACGAGAAAGCCATTGCGGGCATAGTCGATTGCCGGTTCAAACAGTTCCGCGAAGGGTAATTTTCCAAACTTTTCCGAAAGCTCGACCCAAGCAGATACAGCGCCGGGCACAGTAACACTTTCCCAGCCCCGATACGGCATCTTGCTTTGCCCGGCGAACCGCTCTGGCGTCCACCCCTTCGGCGACCGTCCGGACGCATTCAACCCATGTAACTTTTTGCCATCCCACAGAATACAGAACGCATCCGAGCCAAGACCATTCCCCGTAGGCTCCACCACAGTCAGGGTGATCGCGGCTGCCAAGGCCGCATCCAGCGCATTGCCACCCTTTTGCATGATCCGCAATGCGGCGGCGGTCGCCAAAGGCTGCGAGGTCGCGGCAATGTTCTTTGCCATGACGGGCGAGCGGCGGGAGGCATAGAGTGGAGGGATCGGATAGGTCATAGCTTTCCTTATAAGTCAGGTCTCGGCGTCTAGCGTGAAAGCTGCAAAGGCTTCATCGGATTCGAAAAGCTCTTCGAGCGCGGTCAGGGTCTTGTTCAAATGGGCCGTCA
>JBFHGI010000635.1:0-1783 GCA_041583175.1 Pseudorhodobacter sp.
ATGACACAATCGGCGCTGTCGCATCAGGTCAAAGGGCTGGAAGATCAGGCAGGCGTGGAACTCTTCGTGCGCCGCTCCAAGCCGTTAAAGCTTTCGGCGGCAGGGATGCGGATGTTGCGGCTGGCCGAGCGCATCCTGCCGGAGATGGACGCACTGGAAGAAGAGTTTCGCGGCCTGCGGTCCGGCAAATCGGGGCGGTTGCATATCGCGATTGAATGCCACGCTTGTTTTGAATGGCTGTTTCCGGTGCTGGAACTGTTCCGCCGCGCCTGGCCGGAGGTCGATGTGGATATCCGCGCGGGTCTGGCTTTCGAAGCTCTACCAGCCTTGCAGCGCGAAGAGGTGGATCTGGTGATTTCGTCGGATCCGGCGCCATTGGCAAATGTGGTTTTCAACCCTTTGTTTGACTATCACCCGATGTTTGTCGCCTCATCGCAAAACCCGCTTGCGGAAAAGTCGATGATCGAAGCGGAGGACTTCCGCGACCAGTTGCTGATTACCTATCCTGTCACGCGCGACAAGCTGGATGTGTTCACCGAACTGCTGACGCCCGCGAAAGTAGAGCCTCGCGGCACGCGCGCAGTGGAACTGACGGCGGTGATCCTCATGCTTGTCGGATCAAACCGTGGGGTTTCGGTGCTGCCCGATTGGGTTTTGCGCGATTTGCGCAGCAATGCCGATTATGTGACGCGCCCTTTGGGGCCAGAGGTGATTACAAAGCGCCTCTATGCCGCCACGCGCGAAGAAGACGCGACCAAGCCCTTCATGGCGCATTTCTTGAAACTCGGGCGCAGCGAGCCGGTCAAACTGCAACGCAACTAGCCATTCCGTGCAGGCCAACGTCGCGGCGAGTCTACGCCGTCAATCAAACCCTCCCGCATTTTAGCTTGGCCCAAAGCCCGCAAAGCAGTAACCTGTACTTACCTGAAATTTCAGCAGGGCCGCATAATCACGCGGTAAAGAGACGAAGTTTTTTCACGCCCGAAAGGGCTGCGCGCACCCAAAGCCCGACAAGAGGCAAACGGTGTTTTCTCGCTTCGTGCCGTGTCGGTTGCTGACGCTGCGCGGGGTAAAAGACCTTTGGTGAGGGATCACGATGGGAGAATTGAAAGAAACACTCGACACGCTACACGAAACCCTGCCCCTGATCGCAGACCAGACCACGCGACCGGAGGCAGCGCGCAACTTTACGGCGGCGTTCTATGCACTATATCTGGCACAGGCCGCCGGGCTAAGCGCTGCGCAGCAGGCTTCGGTCGATCGGTTTTTGACCGGATCGGCGCATATCATAGAACCTGCCCTGCCGTTTCTGGATTACAACCTAACAGACCGGATAGAGGCACGGCTGACCGCAGGGGCGCAGACTGATGACTGGCCCATCATCTGCGCCTTGCGCAGCACATTGGAAGGGCTGAAAGAGATGTATGATCTGCATCTGCCCATCAATGACCTCATTCCCGACGATCCCGATCTTGATCAGGCGCTGCGCGATCAGGCACGGGTGGTGACTGGAAACAACGCCCCGAAGGGCATACCCGAAAGCCATTGGTGGTGGGCGCCGAAACCCGCTTAATCCGCGCTACTGGCAACCTTCTAGAGCAAAGGTCTTCAGCGCAGCCTTGAAGGCCCCGCCATAGGGGTGCTGTTTTGCCAAGGATTTCGGTCCATTCGGGCCGGAATAGGTTTGCCCTTGAGTGCACAGTGCCTCTTTGGTCCAAGTGTGGCAGTTGGAGCATTGCTGCCCCTTCCACAACGCCTCCGGAATACCCTCCACGGGGGCGAA
>JBFHGI010000636.1:0-1779 GCA_041583175.1 Pseudorhodobacter sp.
ACGCGCTCTGCTGCCGCTTCGGCCAGATGGTGAATCTCATCTTAGATCCAAGGCCAGCCCAGCACTTCCAACCCGTGGGTGAGGATATTGCCGCCGACCCAAAGCATCGCGCCGGTGCCGATAAAGGATAGCATCGCCAATAGGTAAGGCATGAAGCGCACGAGCCCCCGCCCGAGCGCACGGCTGGCAGCAAGGCGCATATTGGCCGCCATATGCAGACCGACATCATCCATCTTCACGATCAACGCCACGACACCGTAAACCGCGACCGTAACCAGAATGGCAACCACCGCCAAAGTTGCGGCTTCCATATACACATTCGGTGCCTCGATCACCGAAAGCGAAATGGTCATGATTTCCGCCGACAGGATGAAATCGGTCTTGATGGCCCCTGCCACGCGCTCTTCCTCCAGATGGCGCGGGTCTTTAGGGGTCATGTCGGCGTCAACCTCATGGCTGGCATGGGGGAACAGGGCGTGAAAGATCTTTTCGGCCCCTTCGAAACACAGATACCCCCCGCCCAGCATCAGCAATGGCGTGATCGCCCAAGGCGCAAAATTCGACAGCAGCAAAGCCGCGGGCAGCAGAAAGATCAGTTTGTTCTTGAACGACCCTTTGGTGATGCGCCAGATCATCGGCAATTCGCGGCTGGCATCCAATCCAGTGACATAGGTCGGCGTTACTGCGGCATCATCGATCAAGACCCCCGCCGTCTTGCTGCCCGCCTTGGCCGCAGCCGCCGCGATATCATCGACCGATGAAGCTGCGACCTTCGCAATCGCTGCAACATCATCCAACAGGGCCAGCAAACCGCTCATAATTCGTCCTCTCGCTTGTTGGAGGTAAACTAGCGGAGTTTGGCCAAGGGGCAACCCGTTAGCGGAAACAGGGTCCAGCGTTGGCGCTAACATCAGAAGTTTGCGCTAACACCATGATAAATCTGCGCTTTTAGACTTTGAATCGCAGTTTTCCTTGTGTATCAGGCCGATTGAAGGCGTGGAAAAGAGGGTCGGTTATGACGATTACCATCGGGATCAACGGGTTCGGACGCATCGGGCGCTGCACTTTGGCACATATCGCTGAAAGCGCGCGCAATGATGTGCAGGTGGTGGCGATCAACGCGACAGGGCCGATCGAGACAAACGCCCATCTGCTGAAATACGACTCCGTTCATGGCCGCTTTCCCGGGGTTGTGCGCGTTGCCGGCAATACGCTGGACCTTGGCCGCGGCCCGATGCGCGTCATGAGCACCTATAACCCCGAAGAGCTGGATTGGGAGGGTGTTGACGTGGTGCTGGAATGCACCGGCAAGTTCAACGACCGCGATCGCGCCGCCGTGCACCTGACCCGCGGGGCCAAGCGTGTTCTGGTATCCGCCCCGGCCAAACGCGCTGATAAAACAGTGGTCTACGGTGTGAACCATCGCCAGCTGACAACCGATCATCATGTGGTCTCCAATGGCTCCTGCACGACCAACTGCCTCGCACCGCTTGCAAAAGTGTTGAATGATACGGTGGGCATCGAAAGCGGGATCATGACGACGATCCACAGCTATACCGGCGATCAGCCCACGTTGGACCGCCGTCATAAGGACCTGTATCGCGCACGGGCCGCCGCGATGGCGATGATCCCGACCTCTACAGGTGCGGCAAAGGCACTGGGAGAAGTCTTGCCGGAACTGGCCGGACGGCTTGACGGCACCTCCATGCGGGTCCCGACGCCCAATGTCTCTGCAGTTGACCTGACTTTCGTCGCACGCAAAAGCGTGACCGTGGCGGA
>JBFHGI010000637.1:0-1772 GCA_041583175.1 Pseudorhodobacter sp.
CAATCAACGCAGGTTCGACCTCTCGCCAGAAATAATCGGCAGGGCGCAGTAAGGTCAAACCGCTGTCTTGGGCTGGGTTTAGGAACAGATCCTGTGGCGATTGATGAAAGCTGATCTGGTTCCGCATGGCCCGGGCTTTGTTGCGTTGGTGCAGGTGTCGCACTCTAGATATTCGACTTATGCGTGCAAGCTATACTCGGTTTAGCGCTTCATGCCAAAGCCTCTTTCCCCGCGCCCTTTGGTTTTGTAGGGTCAGCCGAAATCGAGGGAGTGGGTTTTGAACACTGAAACGGCGACGCCGATGATGGCGCAATATCTGGAGATCAAAGCCCGGCACCGCGATGCGCTGCTGTTCTATCGCATGGGCGATTTTTACGAGATGTTCTTTGAAGATGCGGTGAACGCTGCTGCCGCGCTGGATATTGCGCTGACCAAACGCGGAAAGCATCTGGGAGAAGATATTGCCATGTGTGGTGTGCCAGTTCATGCCGCAGAAGGGTATTTGTTGACGCTGATCCGCAAAGGCTTTCGCGTTGCCATCGCCGAACAGATGGAAAACCCGGCAGAGGCCAAGAAGCGCGGCGCGAAGTCGGTTGTCGCGCGCGATGTGGTACGTCTGGTCACGCCCGGCACACTGACCGAAGACACGCTGCTGGATGCACGCCGCCACAATTTTTTGGCATCTTTTGCCGAGGTTAGAGACGAATCCGCGCTAGCCTGGTGCGATATATCCACTGGCGAGTTTCGTGTCATGTCCTGCGCTGCCACCCGCTTGGGGCCCGAACTCGCTCGTCTATCCCCAAAAGAGATGCTGGTGGTCGAGGGTTTTGATCTGACGCTGGACGATGGGCCAGCACTGACACCGCTGGCGCGCTCCAGCTTTGACAGCACGGGTGCGCTGCGAAAGCTCTGCGATCTGTTCAATGTCGCCTCACTGGAGGCGTTTGGCCAGTTCGACCGCGCCCAGATTGCGGCAATGGGTGCGCTCGTTGACTATTTGGACCTGACGCAACGCGGTAACCTGCCCTTGCTGTGCCCACCGATAAAGGAAGAACCAGGCGGCCTTGTGCAGATTGATGCATCAACGCGCCGCAATCTGGAAATCACCTCTTCTTTATCGGGAGGAAAAGATGGATCGCTGCTCGCGGCCGTAGACCGAACCGCAACTGCTGCGGGCGGCCGCTTGTTGGAGCGGAGGCTTTCTGCACCGTCCCGCGAGTTGAAAGTGATTGAGGCACGCCTCGAAACCGTCGCATTCATGGTGGAAGAGAGCCGCTTCAGGGCAGACCTGCGGGATTCACTCCGCCGCTGCCCCGACATTGACCGCGCGCTTTCCCGATTGGCACTGGACCGCGGCGGCCCACGCGATCTGGCCGCCATTCGAAACGGGTTGGAACAAGCGGATATTCTCGCCCGTTACATTGGCAAACAAGGCCCAGAGCTTCTACGACAGGCCGCCACAGATCTGGGCGGGCATGATGAACTGTTAAACGTGCTGGACGCTGCCTTGGTCGCCGAACCGCCCATCCTGACGCGGGATGGCGGCTTTATTGCCCCCGGGTTTGATACTGAACTCGACGAGGCACGCAAGCTTCGCGATGAAGGCCGCGCTGTGATTGCCGGGATGCAAGCGGATTACATCACTCAAACCGGAATCGCGGCGCTCAAGATCAAACATAACAATGTTCTTGGCTATTTCGTCGATGTGACGACAACCCATGCCGAAAAAATGCTGTCCCCGCCGCTTTCCGAAACCTTCATTCACCGGCAGA
>JBFHGI010000638.1:0-1770 GCA_041583175.1 Pseudorhodobacter sp.
CCGCAACCCCCATGATTGGTGCAATGGCGATCCAAGGCCGATCGGCATAGTCGGTCAGCCAGCTTGAGGTGCGCTCCACCTCAAAATGCAGCGGGTTGGAGGGGCCGTTCGTGATATA
This sequence comes from Pseudorhodobacter sp., assembly GCA_041583175.1. Taxonomy (GTDB): domain Bacteria; phylum Pseudomonadota; class Alphaproteobacteria; order Rhodobacterales; family Rhodobacteraceae; genus Pseudorhodobacter. The sequence continues at coordinate 119 of JBFHGI010000638.1, forward strand.
ATCGCCTGCGATGCGAAAGCCGTCGATGCCGAAGGCCAACCACAGACCTGCCAGACAATAGGTTCCGACAGCGGCCAACGCAGCTAGGGAGCCAATCGCCCGCGCCCGCGACTGAACCGCGCCTTCTGCTTTCAAGGTCAACCATGCACTCCCATGCATGATCAGCATCGACAAGGAAACCAGCCCGGCAAGCAGCGAGAACGGGTCGAGAAGGCCAATGAATTTCGTATACCACGCGCCTTCATAGATCGTGTGCAGATCATCGGTGAAGTGGAAAGGAACGCCTTGGATCACATTGCCGACTGCCACCCCAAAGAGCAGCGCTGGCACCGCACCGCTGGCAAATAGCGCCCAATCCCATGTAGAGCGCCAGCGCGGATCATCGCGCTTCGACCGGTATTTGAACGCGACAGGGCGCACGATAAGGGCCGCAAGGATGATGAACATCGCAAGGTAGAAGCCCGAAAAGCTGACCGCATAGAGCGGGGGCCATGCGGCGAAGATCGCGCCGCCACCGAGGATGAACCAAACCTGGTTTCCCTCCCAAACAGGGCCGACGGTGTTGATTGCAACGCGCCGCTCTGTATCCGTTCTTGCGACGAAAGGCAGCAGCACGCCTACGCCCATATCGAACCCGTCTGTCAGGGCAAATCCGATCAGCAAGACGCCAAGAAGCCCCCACCAGATGATGCGCAGCGTTTCATATGTGATAAGTTCATGTAAAATCATCTGTCTTACTCCGCAGGGGGCGCGATGGCATCGGCATTGTGGCGTCCAGCAAGGCGATCGGTGTGGCGCTTGTTCCACGCGTCTGTTTCCTCGACGTCCTGAAACGGACCCTTTCGGATGTATTTCAGCATCAGGCCCATCTCGACGATGAAGAGGACGGAATAAAAGATCACATAGCCCGCCAATGTCAGGGCAACTTCGGTTATTGAAAGCGCGCTGACCGACATTGCGGTTGGCAATACACCGTCAACCGTCCACGGCTGGCGGCCGTATTCGGCGACGAACCAGCCCAGCTCGGCAGCAATCCACGGCGCGGGGATCATCCAGACCGCCAGATGGAGGGCGGGGCGCGGGAACTCCATCCCCTTGAACGAGGCACGGTAGAAGAAATAGCCCATCGTCGCGATGAAGCCAAAGCCCAGTCCGACCATCAACCGGAAGGCCCAGAACAATGGCCAAACCGTCGGTACAGTATCGCCCGCGGCGGCTTTGATATGTTCTTCCGTCGCATCCAGAGGATTATCAACGTATTTCTTGAGCAGGTAGGCGAAGCCGAGATCGGCGGAATGGCTCTCAAATCTCGCCATCACGGCAGGATCGGTTGCCTCACGGTTGGCACGTACATCGAGCAGCGCCTCATAGGCGATCATGCCGGAACGAACGCGGGTTTCGGCAATTTCAACCAGATCATTTATGCCGGGAATTTCGGTCGTCAGGGACCGCGTGCCAATCAGTCCCATCGCCCAGGGGATCTGGATTGCGTAATGGGTCTCCCGCGCTTCCTGGTCCGGAAAACCGATCAGATTGAACGGGGCAGGGGCCGGTTCCGTTTCCCACATCGCCTCGATCGCGGCGAGCTTCATTTTCTGGTTGTGCGACACGTCATAACCGGATTCGTCTCCGAGCAGGACAACCGAGAGAGC
>JBFHGI010000639.1:0-1759 GCA_041583175.1 Pseudorhodobacter sp.
CCGCCCTTTCTTGACCGCCGTAGTGTTGGCTGCCTTGTCGGAGGCGGCCTCCTGCGTTTCGGTCATCGGCGCGTCACTCGCTTTGTCGGAGGCTTTGCCAGCAGGTTTATCAGCCGCTTTGGCTTTTGACTTACCCAACCACGGCGTCAGGATCGGCACTTCCGTCCCATCAATCCGCTTCACGGTTTCGCCAATATCGACAGCGGCTTGCACGCTGGCGTTATACTGCTTGCGGCCAGATTCGAAATCCTTGAGGCTGGTCAGACCAGAGAGAGGCTCGGAGGCATAGCGGCCGTTTTGCGGTCCCGGAACCGGAACCTCGCCCTTGGAAAAGCGGGCGATCAGGTCGCGCAGCTTTTCGGGCGTCAGATCCTCATAGTAATCCTTGCCGATCTGGGCCATGGGCGCGTTGCTGCAAGCCCCGAGGCATTCCACCTCTTCCCAGCTAAACTTGCCGTCCGCCGAGAGGGTATGCGGTTTTTCGTTGATCAGTTCCTTGCAGACGGCGACCAGATCCTCGGCCCCGCAGATCATGCAGGACGTGGTTCCGCAAATCTGGATATTCGCAATGGAACCAACAGGTTGCAACTGGAACATGAAGTAGAAAGTCGCCACTTCCAGCGCGCGGATATAGGCCATGCCCAGCATATCAGCGATATGTTCGATTGCCGGACGGGTCAGCCAGCCCTCTTGTTCTTGCGCGCGCCAAAGCAGCGGAATAATCGCCGATGCCTGCCGGCCTTCGGGGTATTTCGTAATCTGTCCTTCGGCCCATGTCTGGTTTGCCGGCGTGAAGGCAAAAGTCGCGGGCTGTTCTTTGTGAAGGCGGCGTAGCATCAGGCGGCTCCGTTCAAGATCAAGGCGGCCAAAACAACGGCCAGGATGGCCAAGGCAGCCAGCCCGGCCAAGAGGTGTTTCAGATAGGGTTGGCCCATGCGGGCATAGATAAACGTATCGGCAAAGGCCATGAAGGCCAGCGCCACGCCCCACCCTGCCATAACCCGAAGGTCTGCAAGATAGGCGACAAAGGCTGTGAACCCCGCGAAGGCAAGATAGCGGCCCAGCATGACATTGGGCAAAGCCTCTACCATATGGTCGAGCTTGCGCAACCCGGCGCGCGGATCAGGGATGCATGTCAGCGCAATGGACGCGGTAACCAGCACCGCGACCCAAGCCAGACCATATGCAACCGTGTCGAGCATCAGCGGTCAATCTCTCCGAACACAACATCCATCGTGCCGATAATTGCAGCAACATCAGCGAGTTGGTGGCCTTTGCAGATGTAATCCATCGCTTGCAGATGCAAGAAGCCCGGCGCACGGATCTTGGCGCGGTAGGGTTTGTTCGTACCGTCGGCCACGAGATACACACCAAACTCGCCCTTCGGGGCCTCAACCGCAGCGTAAACCTCGCCCGCAGGGACGTGGAAGCCTTCGGTGTAAAGTTTGAAGTGATGGATCAGCGCTTCCATCGAGGTTTTCATCTCGCCACGCTTCGGCGGGGTGATCTTGCCGCGTGCCAGAATATCACCGGGCTCCTTGCGCAGCTTGGCCAGCGCCTGACGGATGATCGAGGTGCTTTCGCGCATTTCCTGCATCCGGCAGAGGTAGCGATCATAGCAATCGCCGTTCTTGCCGACCGGAATCTGGAATTCGAATTCATCATAACATTCATAGGGCTGCGCGCGGCGCAAATCCCATGCGAGGCCGGAACCACGCACCATGACGCCCGAGAAACCCCAATCGAGGATATCCTGTTC
>JBFHGI010000640.1:0-1755 GCA_041583175.1 Pseudorhodobacter sp.
CAACTTTCGCGATAGCGGCCGTGTTGATCTGGTTGCTGGTCTTGCCGCCGCGCGCGCCGCAGACCCCTGCCCCGTTCAAGGACGCTTTGCTGCAAGGTATCCGCTGGATGCGCGCCAACCCCATTATCCTGCGTCTGGCGGTGATGTTGGGTGTGATAAATGCGTGCCATATGGCGGGACTGACAATTCTGGTGCTTTACGCACAGGAGGTGCTGCATCTGGATGCCATCGGCACCGGATTGCTGATGACCGCTGGCGCCATTGGCAGCGTCCTCGGCGGGCTGATCGCACCAAGGATTTGCCGCCGCATCGGCCTGCGCCACAGCATGGTCTTCGGGCTGGTGGCCTTTGCTACCGATTATGTCCTCTTCGCTGTCACCGGTTCGGCCATCGTGGCGGGGCTGGCACTGGGGATCGGCGGCTTTGGCGCGATGGTGTGGAATGTCGCGACTGTTTCCTTTCGTCAGCGCATCATTCCCGACGATATCCTTGGCCGCGTGAACAGCATCTACCGCTTTTTCGGCTGGGGCTCCATGCCGCTGGGGGCTTTGGCCGGTGGCGCGCTTGTCACCTTGGCGCAAGAGGATTGGGGGCGCGAAATGGCCCTGCGTCTGCCGTTTGCGGCGGCGACGGTCGGGATTTTGCTGGTGCTGTGCTACGCCTTGACCCGCCTGCGGACCTAACGCGCGAGATCGGTGAACCAGCCGTGATTTGCGGCTTTGATTTCTTCGATCAGCACAAGAATGCGCGACAGGTGTTTGTTCATCGCCGTGGCCGCCGCCTCGGCATCGCCTTTTGAAATCGCATCAAAAATCTCGATATGCTCTTTCAAGGCCAACTGCTGCGATGAGGTATTGAGCGACAGCAAACGGATGCGGTCCATATGCGCCTTGCTTTCGTGGATCAGGTCCCAGACATACCCCACGCCTGCAAATACACATATCTCACGATGGAACTGGTCATCCAGCGCGTGGAAAAGGTCGCGGTCTGCTGCCGAAATCGCGGCTTCCTGTTGCGAGAGAAGCCGCTCCATACCCGCCAACCCTGCCTTGTCCGCAAGGCTCGCGGCTGTCCGGCAAGTGTGCAGTTCCAACGCGGTGCGGATGAAGCGCGCTCGCAAAACGGCTTCTTCAGAAATCAGACTGACTTTCGTGCCGCTTTGTGGGCGGATCTGCAAGAACCCCAGCCGCGCAAGCCGTTTGAACGCCTCACGCACGGGCTGACGGGAAACACCCATCCGCTTGGCAACCTCGGCTTCGGAAATCTTGCTGTTGGGCATGAGCGTCAGGGTCAACAACTCTTGCTTCAGGGCTTCAAAGACCTGATCGGAAATTGTCGGCACCGAAGATTTTCCTGTCTCAAGGGCGGCTCTTGCGAACTTTCTGGTCATTTCCATGTCCCGCGCAGCGTAATCCCCGTGAGTGTACAGCATCGTGTGGGCGTTACAACTGGGATATCAGTTGACTCCTCCAATCTCGGCTACTAGGTTTCCAGCGTCCATTCTACGCAATACTCCATCTGCTGGCGGGGACAAATCTAGGGGGATGACTATGGCTTTGCTGGATGATGATCGGCTGTTTCCGGTGGCGCCGAGCGTGCGAAAACTGGCACGGGCGCTGTATGACGGGGTGCGAGACCTGCCCATCATCAGCCCCCATGGTCACACCGACCCGCGGTGGTTTGCCGAGAACGAAGCCTTCCCCGACCCGGCGCAACTGTTCGTCACGCCAGATCACTATATCTTCCGGATGCTGC
>JBFHGI010000641.1:0-1755 GCA_041583175.1 Pseudorhodobacter sp.
GACTTTCCTAGCTCTGGTCCATATGGCGGCGATAAGCGGCAAGGATGTGCAAGGCCTGCCCGCCAAGCTTTCGCGTCACTGGCTCAGCCGGGGCGGGGTGATCAGCGATGCGCAGGCAGAGGCGTTTCAAAAGATTGCTTGGCAGGCGGTGACGGACTATCGCGCCACGGATGAAGCGCGGATTGCTGCATTGGTAGCAGCCGAAAGCGCGGCGCAGGTTGAGGAGATCTCGCCTGCCCCGGAAGCGCTGGAGACCACGATAGATGTGTCTTCCATTCTGGCCCCTGCCGCGGTGCAGGCCGAAAGCGAACCAGAAGCGGTGGCAGAACCATCAACCGTCCCCGTAATTGCGGAGGCCCCTGCCGCATCGGTCGCTGACCTGCCGCGCGCGATCACCAACCCCCGTTTGTCGCTTGGCTTGGCGGGTGTGGCGGACTGGTCAGTACAGCAGCCCTTCCTTGACGTGATGAAAACCGCGCGCCCGTGGATCGGCCATTTGCCGAACCAATGGGGCGGTTTTGAATATGAGGCGCTGGAAAGCGGTGGGTTTCTGGATGCCCAAGGGTGGCCGATCAAACTGCCGCCCGAAGTGACGGGGATTTCAACCCTCATCCTGACGGATTTGCCAGAAACGGCTGGCAAAGTTTCGGGTCGTTATGTGCTGCGCTATGCGGGCAAAGGTGAACTTGCGGTCGAAGGCCGCGCCGCTGTGGTCGAGCAAGCCCCCGGTCGCGTGGTCTTTGCCTATGCGCCCGGCGCGGGGTCGGTGTCGCTGACCCTGAAGTCCATTGATGAGGCTGACCCGATCCGCAATATTTCCGTGGTCCGCGAGGAGAATGTTGCCGCCTTCGACGCGGGCGCGTTGTTCAACCCCGATTGGCTGGGCCGTATTCGCGGTGTGCGCGGTGTGCGTTTCATGGATTGGATGGAGACGAACAATTCCACGCTTGCCACACTTGCCGCGCGCCCCAAACCGGATGACTACTCTTGGGCGATCAACGGCGTTCCTATGGAGGTGATGCTTGCGCTTGCGAATGAGCTGCGGGCGGATGCGTGGTTTACCCTGCCGCATCTGGCCGAAGATGCGCTGGTGCGCGCCTATGCCGAAGCCGCGCGCGACGGGCTGGCCCCCGGATTGCGGGCACAGGTGGAATATTCCAACGAGGTCTGGAACTGGCAATTCCGCCAGGCTGCTTGGGCGGATGAGCAATGCCGCGCGCGTTGGAACGCCTCGGATTGCTGGGTGCAGTTCTATGCGCTGCGGGCGGCAGAAGTAGCGGATATCTGGGCCGATGTTTTCGGAGCCGATGGCGCAGACCGCCTGACGCGCGTGATTGCCACCCAAACCGGCTGGATCGGGCTGGAAGAGCAGATCCTCGGCGCGCCGTTGGTGTTCGCCGAAGGCCGCAGCCGCCCTGTCGAGAGTTTTGATGCCTATGCAGTGACAGGCTATTTTGCCGCTGGTTTGGGCAGTGACGAAAAGGCGGGTGTCCTGCGCAACTGGCTGGCAGATAGCCGGAAGTTTGCCGAAGCGCAGGCCGACCAGCAAGGCTTGGCGGGCGAGGCCCGGGCGGCGTTTCTGGCGGCGCATCGCTTTGATCTTGCGACCGATCGCGCGGCGACCGAGTTGGAGAACGGCTTTGTGACAGGGCAAAATACCGACACTCTAGTCGCGCTTCTGACGGAGGTTTTACCTTATCACGCGGATATTGCGCAAAAACACGGGTTAGAGCTGATGATGTATGAAGGCGGTAC
>JBFHGI010000642.1:0-1749 GCA_041583175.1 Pseudorhodobacter sp.
GCCTGATCGCGCAACGTCAGGCCATGCCGGTAGCAGCGCGCGCCGCTGCCGAAGCCCACATCCTCGGCGCTCTGGATCAAGAACAGGGCGCAATCATCGGAATTTATTGGCCTTTCAAGGGAGAGCCGGATCTGCGCCAATGGGCAGAGACGCGGCGGCACAGCGGCGCGCGGATTGCCTTGCCAGTCGTGGTGGAAAAAGCGGCGCCCCTGGTCTTTCGCGAATGGTTGCCGGAGGCCAAGCTGATCCGTGGCGTCTGGAACATCCCAATCCCGCCCGAGGACGCCCCCCTCCTGAACCCCGACCTGATCATCTCGCCGGTGGTTGGTGTGGACCCGGACGGCTATAGATTGGGCTATGGCGGCGGGTTTTACGACCGGACCCTGGCCGCATTTCGGCAGGCAGGCCACAGAGCAAAAGTGATCGGCATCGGGTTTACCAATCAGGCAATCCCGACCATCTTCCCCCTGCCGCATGACATCGCGATGGATCAGGTCATTCTCGGCTAACGCAGCATCGCCAGCACTTCGCGGTGATGTGCACGGGTGCGATGTTCGAAAACGTAAATTCCCTGCCATCTTCCAAGCATCATGCGCCCGTTAATGACAGGTATTTGCAAATGCGTCGGCAAGAGCGCAGCCTTGATATGGGCTGGCATATCATCCGGCCCTTCATAGGTATGGGTCAGATAGTGCATCGAGGCATCCGTACCGGGTGGCACCAGGCGGTTAAAATACTCTGTCAAATCCCGCTGCACCTCGGGGTCCGCATTCTCCTGGATAAGCAAACTGGCCGAGGTATGGCGGATGAACAGGGTCAACATCCCTTCCTCCGCAGGAAAGGATTTTGCCCAGTCCACCACCAAGGGCGTGATTTCATAAAGGCCGGGGCCATGCGTCGAAATCGTAAAGGAGCTATGCATCAGCAAACTTTCGCATCTGCGCCAAAGAAACATCTTGCGGCGGTCGCCCAAAGGCATATCTGACAGAGGCGTAAAAGGTGAAGCCCTATGTTCGACCCGACCCACCTCATTTCCCAGTTTGGCCTGTTTGCGGTGTTCGGCACCGCTGCCGTTGAAGGCGATGCGGCTGTTGTGACGGCTGGGGTGCTGGCACAACGGGGTCTGCTGCCATTCTGGCCGGTAGTCTTCGCGGGCATGGCTGGCGGCTGGTGTTCCGACCTGCTGATCTATCACCTCGCCCGCCGGTTTCGCGACCATCCGCGCACCATACGCGGGGTGGAGGCCGCGCGGAAATGGCGGTTCTTCAATCTGGCGGTTGCCTACCCGATGCTTCTCGCGCTTGCCATCCGTTTCCTACCGGGGGTGCGGACCGCGGGCCCCGTGGCGCTCGCCACAGCCACGCCCATCTCGCCCCTGCGTTACACGGTGCTGACCGGCATAGCGGCTTTCTTGTGGTCATTCATTCTCGTCCATGTCGGCCAACAAGCCAGCCACATCCTCGCCCGTCTGTTCAAACGCATTGACGTACCGGAATGGGTGGAAATCGGAATTCCGGTGGTGATCGTGATGCTGCTGACAGCCTATGCGATCCGCAAATGGCGGAGACGGGCCGAAGGACGCGAGATTTAAGGCGACAGCGGGCGACGGGTTTCACCCGCCCGACCCCGATCATTTACCGCAGTACGAAAAAAGCGCCCCGCAGGGCGCTTTTCTTTACTGATCCAGGAAAGAGCGCAGCTTGCGCGACCTGCTTGGGTGTTTCAGCTTCCGCAGCGCTTTCGCCTCGA
>JBFHGI010000643.1:0-1736 GCA_041583175.1 Pseudorhodobacter sp.
GCAGATCACCCTCTTCCAGCGCGCCGAGTTTGGCCTTGGCCTTGCGCAGGTTGAAGAACAGCTTTTTCTGCGCCGATGTCGTGCCAAGTTTCACCAGCGACCACGACCGCAGGATATATTCTTGAATCGAGGCACGGATCCACCACATCGCATAGGTCGCAAGGCGGAAACCCTTTTCAGGGTCAAAGCGTTTGACCGCCTGCATCAGGCCCACATTCGCCTCTGAAATCACCTCGGCCTGCGGCAAGCCGTAACCGCGATAGTCCATGGCAATCTTGGCGGCCAGTCGCAGGTGCGACGTCACCATCTTATGCGCGGCGGTGCTGTCCTGGTGGTCAACCCACCGTTTGGCCAGCATGTATTCTTCTTCCGGTTCCAGCAGCGGGAATTTGCGGATTTCCTGCATATAGCGGTTCAGCCCCTGTTCCGGGCTTGGTGCTGGCAGATTTGCATAGCTACTCATCGTCGTCCTCCGTTCCGCGGTCGGCTCCGGTTTCGTCCCTGTTGTGACACGGGGCCATGCCGGGGCTGGCAAACCTAATCACTGTATCGGGTGACCGCAAGTTCGCCCGTTCTATTCTCTTTTACGTTAGATGCGCCCTAATCTGTCGCTGTTCCAGATTTGTGTCGGTCAGATCACGAATATGTCAAAGCTGGGGGCAATGCAGGGGCAGCCAAGGCTGCTTTGCTCCCGCATCGGGCAGGAACACAACCGATCTAGGCTTGCGCCTCGCCCCGGAGTGCTGTGACCAGCGCTTCCATATCCTCGGGCAAGGGCGACGAAAATTCCAGCATTTCGCCGGTAACGGGGTGTTCAAAGCCCAAGGTCGCCGCATGAAGCGCCTGCCGAGGGAAGTTTTCCGCCGCTGCAACCGCCGCCGCACCTACGGCCTTTTCCGAAACCTTGCGCTTGCCGCCATAGGTCGGATCACCGATCAACCCGTGGCCGGCATGGGCCATATGCACGCGGATCTGGTGGGTGCGGCCGGTTTCCAGCCAGCATTCGATCAGGGCCGCGACGGGGGGCGTGCCAAACACCTCCAACGTGCGGGCGCGGGTGACGGCATGGCGACCGGTGCCTTCGAAATACACCGCCTGGCGCTGGCGGTCGGTGCGGTGACGCGCCAGATTGGTGGCGATGCGCAGGATATTCGAGGCCTCGAACGAGGCCCCTTTGATGCCCCGCAAGCGCGGGTCGGCGGCATCCGGCGCACCATTGACCACGGCCAGATAGCGGCGATGGACGCTATGCGCCTCGAACTGCGCGGCAAGCCCGTGATGCGCGCGGTCGGATTTCGCGACCACCAAAAGGCCAGAGGTTTCCTTGTCGATCCTATGCACGATGCCGGGCCGCTTTTCACCGCCCACCCCGGACAGCTTGCCGCCGAAATGATGCAGCAGCGCATTGACCAGCGTGCCCGACCATGATCCCGGTGCCGGATGCACCACCATGCCCGCCGGTTTGTTGACGACGATCAGGTCATCATCCTCCCACAGCACCTCCAGCGGGATGTCTTCAGGCAGGGTATCCACATCGGCGGCAGGCTCCAGCGTGAGGGCATAAACCTGCCCTTCCTCCACCTGGGCCTTGGCATCGGTCACAGCCGCGCCCTCCAGAGAAACCAGACCTTCGGCGATCATCTTCATCAGACGCGACCGCGACAGCGACGCTTCTTCTGGCACATCGCGGGCAAGCGCCTTATCAAGGCGGTCAGGCGGGGCTTCCCCGATCGTGA
>JBFHGI010000644.1:0-1734 GCA_041583175.1 Pseudorhodobacter sp.
AAGGGCGGCTTGCGCCCTCTGCCGACACATCTATTGGCAATCATCCCCCCCAAACGATTGCGGCCCTGTTTGACGGCTCTGCCGTTAGCGCCGCGCAGAGGAGATAACATGGGTTCTGTTTCACTAAGCAACATTCGCAAGTCCTATGGCGCCGTCGAGGTGCTGCACGGGATCAATCTGGACGTGGCAGATGGTGAATTCACTGTGCTTGTCGGTCCCTCGGGCTGTGGCAAGTCCACCTTGCTACGCAGTCTGGCGGGGCTTGAAACCATAAGCGGCGGCGAGATTGCGATCAACGGCAAGGTGGTGAACAAGCTTCACCCGAAAAACCGCGATATCGCGATGGTTTTCCAGAACTATGCGCTTTACCCGCATATGAACGTGGCCGAAAATATGGGCTTCTCGTTGAAACTGGCCAAAGTGCCAAACGCCGAGATTGAAGAGAAAGTGCGCAAGGCTGCGGAGATTTTGGACCTGACGGACATGTTGGGCCGCAAGCCTGCGCAGCTTTCAGGCGGGCAGCGGCAGCGTGTGGCGATGGGCCGGGCGATTGTGCGTAACCCTGCGGTATTTCTGTTCGATGAGCCCTTGTCCAACCTCGATGCCAAGTTGCGTGTGCAGATGCGGTCTGAAATTAAGGAGTTGCACCAACGACTTGGCACAACAATCGTTTATGTGACCCATGACCAGATCGAGGCGATGACCATGGCCGACCGGATCGTGGTCATGAAGGCGGGCCATGTGGAGCAAATCGGCGCGCCGCTTGACCTTTATGACAATCCCGCCAACGTGTTTGTGGCGGGTTTCATTGGCTCACCGGCGATGAATTTTCTACCTGCCACGGCGATGGGCGGGCAATGCGTGCTGGCAGATGGGACGGCTTTCGGTCCTTTGCCGGTGCCGATGGCAGAAGGGCGCCGCTTTACACTCGGCGTGCGGCCGGAACATCTGATGATCGACGAAGGGGGCGCCCCCGCGCGGGTCAGTCTTGTGGAGCCAACGGGGGCAGAGATACAGTTCACCGCGCATCTGGGCAGCACATCGGTTCTGGTGACGACCCGCGACCGCATCAGCGCGCGGGTCGGAGAAGAGATCGGCCTGCGGGTCGAGCCGGGCCGTATGCACGCCTTTGACGACAAGACAGGCCAGCGTATCGAAGGGTGACGGTATGAAGATCACCGATATCCGCTGTATCCGCTTTCGTACCCATGCCGACCGTTGGGACATTGGACATGGGCGGCTGATCCCACAGGCGGAAGTGCATCAAACCATTACCTGCATCGATACGGATGACGGGATCAGCGGCTATTTTCTGGGCGGCGGCAAGCACGGCGATCAGGATGGGCTGAACGTGGTAGAGCAAGACATGCTGACGGGCCGGCTCAAGGCACTTTTGGTCGGGCAAGACCCGTTGGACCGAGAGATGATCTGGAAGTGGCTTTGGGTCGCCAACATTCCCGAGGTGGTGGCCTCTGTCGTCGATTTGGCGCTTTGGGATCTGGCGGGTCGTGCCTTTGGGGCGCCTGCCTATAAGCTGATGGGTGGCGCGCGCGACCGGGTAAAAGCCTATGCGTCCACCTATCCCAATATTGGCCAGCCGCGTGATTATGCCGAACACGCGCTGGCCTGTCAGGCGCAAGGCTACACCGCTTACAAGATCCACCCGCATTACTTCTGGACACCCGAGACTGGCCAACCCAGTCCGGGCCGCCCGTCCAATATCCGCGCAGATAT
>JBFHGI010000645.1:0-1731 GCA_041583175.1 Pseudorhodobacter sp.
ATGGGTGGGAAGGCGGGCCAGCGCGACCCCGGCCTGTTCTGCCGTGTCGCAGGTTTGCAGCACATAGCGCAGGATCAGCGGCACGCCGAAGCCCGTGCCAACCACGCGCCGCCCGCCAAAGGTCAGCGAAACGGCAAGCCCGGCATCATTGACGCCATCAACAAGACCCCAAAGCCCGTCCGAGGTACCCATGACCTTGCGGCCTTGCCATGTGGTATGCAGCACAAGGCAATCGAAGGCATTCGGCGAATAGTCGTAATTGCGCACCAGCATGGGGTCCGCCCCTTGCCAGACCGCTTGCGAACAGCCCGAAAGATAAGGCGGCGGATTGTAGAAGGACAGAAAGCGTGCGGCCAGATCGCCGCCACCTGCCAGCGCGCAAAGCTGGTCATATAGCGGCACAATTTCGGGCATATGGGTGACAAGCGCCTGACGGCTTTCCCAATAGGTTGCCCGTTCATCCAAGCCGTTGCGTAGCCACCAGCGCTGATAATCCGGCCAGTATTCAGCAAAGAGCCTAGCCCATTTCGGGCCAGGCTCTGCTTCGGAAATGGCGCGCCATAAAAGTTCCATAGCCTGCGCCTATCACTGTCTTACATGATCTTGAAGGCCGGATCGGCGATGGCCGGGCCTGCCTCGGCCACCGGAAGCGGCCGCGCCTTGAAGGCATTCTTGATCCCATGCACCCATTTCTTGGCGCGTTCATTCATCTGGAAGCTGGGCGTCATCGACCGGCCGCGTGTGACCAGAATGCCCAGATCAGCCCCTTCATAGCGGTAATCGCCGGGTTTCTGGATGCGCAGGAAAAAGGCCTCGTTTTCCGATTCCACCGCGCGGCGGTGATAATCAAAGCGGTCATAGACCACGCGGCCATCATCCATCATCTTATAGATTCCGGTTTGCGGCGCTTCGGTGATGATGTCGACGCTGTCTTCGGTGTGTTTGATGACCATCTGCGACCAACTATCAATCATATCCGGGTTGGCCCAGCGCGCGTTGAGTTCGGCCACATCCAGCTTGAATTTCTTTTTGGAAAATTCAAGCAGGTGGAACAGGAACAGCGGCGCATCGGCATGCGCAAAGGCAGCGTGGTTTGTCATCGACGAACAACCCGTGATGCGGGGGTTCAGTTCCCCCAACCACAGATCGCCGGTTTTCTTGTCGATCAGGAAATCGAGTTCGAAATAGCCGCGATACCCTTCCTTGCGCAATTGCTCGCCGAATTTGAAGGTCAGATCGCGCGCGTGCTGGCGCACCTTTTTCGGGAAGGCCGAGGACAGGATTTCATTGCCACACCAGCCACCGCGATAGGGGGTCAATTCCTTGAAGCCCACCAGTTCGGTCATCAAGGGGCCGACAATCGTGCCCTGTTTGGTCACGCAAGCCTCGATTGCCGAACCGCGGCAATCAATGCGTTTCATAACCTTGATCTCGCCCTCGCCGACGATCTCATGCTCATGCCGACGGAAATCGGCTTCGGATTTGATGAAGAATGTGGTGTGGCCGCTGTCGCCAAAGGCGGATTGCAGCACGAGGTCATGGCCGATACCGGCCTTTTCAGAAATCTCGCGCAGGTTTTCATAGCTTTTGACTTCGGCCAAGACGTTCGGCACCGAAGGCACGCCCGCCTTGTTGCCGATGCGCACGGTTTCGATCTTGTTATCCATCGAGGTGCGCAGGCTGGCCTTGGGGAACCAGACATCGGCACCAAGCTCTTTTGCCAGCCGCTCG
>JBFHGI010000646.1:0-1711 GCA_041583175.1 Pseudorhodobacter sp.
CGCGACAGACCGCGCCTTCATCGCATCAATCGCAGCCGCCTGCTGCGGCGGAAACGCCTTCAGCCCCACGCGAAGCCGATAATCGGCCGCCACCAAAGCCACGCCCGACGGGGCCAAACGCGCCGCCAGCTCAGCGGCAAACGGCTCCTCACGGCTGCCTTTCAGAAAGCCGCCGCCATGCAAGAAAAGCACCAGCGCCCGCGCGGGTGTATCCGGCATGTATGCATCCAGCAGCAGGCCCCGACTCTCGTCGAAACAAAGCCCGCGCAGCATCATGGGGCAAAACCTTCCAACGCAGCGACGTCATGGCCCATAATCGCAGGCAGGGCCGCCTCGATCCGGTCCAGCGGCCAATTCCACCAGCCAAGCGCAAGCAACCGCGCCACCTCCTCCGGCGCAAAGCGCATACGGAGAACGCGCGCAGGATTGCCCGCGACAATCGCATAATCCGGCACATGCCCCCCGACCACCGCGCCTGCACCGACGATAACACCATGCCCGAGCCGCGCCCCCGGCAGCACGATCGCGCCATGCCCGATCCAGCAATCATGCCCGATGACAGTATCGGGTAGATCGTTAAAGCTGTCTTTATACATCTCCAGTTTCGACGGGTCGAAAATCGGGAAGGGAAAGGTTGAAATCCCCATGCGATGATTGGCCGAAGCTGTGATGAAGCGGGCACCATGCGCGATCTGGCAGAATTTCCCGATCCGCAACCGCTCCGGCGCGCCCGCATAGGTATAGGGCGCAAGCCGTGCGGCCCAATCCTCCGGCGGGTCAAAATCATTGGCATAGGTGTAGGCGCCGACCTCGATGTTGGGGTGGTCAATCACCGCCGCCAATTGCGCCATAGAGGGGTTTTCGCGACCATCGGCAAAGCGCATCGGGTGCCGCGCGTCAGCATTCAGAAAAGCAGGCATTGGTCTATCCTGTTTGTGGTTGATTTCAATTGATCAGCCCCGCTGGATATCCATTTCCGCCTCCCTCAACGCGCGCCAGAGCATCAGATTGGGCCTGCTGTGGCCATTTGTAAACCACGCAGGCGCGGCGGTTTTCGCAGTCAAATCGTTACTGTTTGATGAATTTTTCAGCCAAGAATCAGCAACATCAATAGCTTACACCAGGAATCGCACGCGATTCCGCAGATAGGAAAAGGCGCGCAGGGTTCCCCCCACGCGCCTCGATTCTTTCCGAAAAAATCCCGCCGGACTTAAGCGATGATTTTCGATACGACGCCAGCGGCGCCTAGAGTGCTCAAGATCATCAAGCGATGATCTTGGAAACGACTCCTGCCCCTACCGTACGGCCGCCTTCACGGATGGCGAAGCGCAGTTTTTCTTCCATGGCGATCGGGGCGATCAGTTCGACGTTGAACTTCAGGTTGTCGCCCGGCATCACCATTTCGGTGCCTTCCGGCAGCATCACTGTGCCCGTCACGTCGGTCGTGCGGAAGTAGAACTGCGGACGGTAGTTCGCGAAGAACGGCGTGTGACGGCCGCCTTCTTCCTTGGTCAGAATATAGGCTTCTGCTTCAAACTTCGTGTGCGGCTTCACCGAACCCGGCTTGCACAGAACCTGACCACGCTCGATGCCCTCACGGTCAACACCGCGCAGCAACAGGCCAACGTTATCGCCTGCTTCACCCTGATCGAGCAGCTTGCGGAACATTTCAACGCCCGTGCAAACCGTCTTCTTGGTGTCGCGGATACCG
>JBFHGI010000647.1:0-1709 GCA_041583175.1 Pseudorhodobacter sp.
CCCGACTATCTGCCGTTTTGTCAGGGCCCCGGCCATGGCACCGGTTATCAGGACCAGATCATCATCGAAGCGCGGGACTTTCTGCGCGCGATTGAAACCAGAACGCAGCTCTGGCCCGACTTCCAAGATGGCCTTAATGTGATCGCGGTGGTGGAGGCGGCCCGCGCCTCGCACGCGACACGCAGTTGGCAAGATATTCCCACGCTCTGACCCTGTGAAAGGCCCGTAAATGAGCATCCAGATTGGCAATGCCCCTTGTTCCTGGGGGGTTGAATTCCCCGATGATCCGCGCAATCCGGCTTGGCGCACGGTTTTGCAGCAATGCGCCGAGGCGGGCTATAAGGGGATCGAACTTGGACCCGTCGGTTTCATGCCCGAAGACCCTGCCGTGCTGGCCGAGGCGCTGGCAGAGCATGAGCTGACACTGATCGGCGGCGTGGTGTTTCGGGCCTATCACGACCCTGCGGCATGGGAGTCGGTTCTGGACGGCACCCATCGGACCTGCCGCGCGCTGGTGGCGCATGGGGCCAAACATCTGGTGCTGATCGACAGCATCTCGCCGCGCCGTGCGCCCACCGCTGGCCGCGCAGCAGAGGCAGAACAGATGGACAGGGCAGAATGGCAGGCGTTTCGCGGCCGTCTGGCCGAAAGCGCGCGCATCGGCGCCGAGGAATATGGCCTGACCGTCGGCATCCACGCCCATGCCGCGGGCTTCATCGACTTCGAGCCGGAGCTGGAGCGGTTGCTGGACGAGGTGGACCCCAAAATCCTCAACATCTGTTTCGATACCGGGCATCACTCCTATGCAGGGTTCGATCCGGTCCGTTTCATGAAGCGGCATATGGACCGTATTTCCTATATGCATTTCAAGGATATCGACCCGAAGGTGAAAGCCGCTGCCATTGCCAACCGGACAGGCTTTTACGAGGCGTGCGGGCAGGGCATCTTTTGCAATCTGGGGCAGGGGGATGTTGATTTCCCTGCCGTGCGCCAGTTGCTTCTGGAGGCGGGTTTCGAAGGGTGGTGTACCGTCGAGCAAGACTGCGACCCGACCCTGAACCCAGACATCCTTGGCGCGGCCCGTGCCAATCGTGACTATCTCTCCTCCATCGGTTTTTGACAGGGAGCCTTCTATGGCCAAGCTCAACTGGGGTATGATCGGCGGCGGAGAAGGCAGCCAGATCGGGCCAGCGCATCGCATCGGGGCCGCGCTGGACGGTGCGTTTTCCTTTGTGGCAGGCGCGTTGGACCATCGGGCGGAGGCAGGGCGCGCTTATGGCCAGCAGCTTGGCCTGAGCGCGGATCGCGCCTATGGCGATTGGCGCGAAATGCTTGCCGCCGAGCAGAACCGCCCCGACCGTGTGGACCTCGTGACGGTTGCCACCCCCAATGCCACACATTTTGAGATCACCAAAGCCTTCCTATCGGCAGGCTTTCATGTGCTTTGCGAAAAGCCGATGACAATCACGGTGGAGGAAGGCGAAGAAATCGTGCGCCTGTCGCAAGCCACTGGGAAAATCTGCGCGGTGAATTACGGCTATACGGGTTATGCGTTGGTGCGCCAAATGCGGGCGATGGTGGCGCGTGGTGATCTGGGCAAGATACGGCTGGTGAAGGCAGAGTTTGCGCATGGCCATCACGCCGATGCTGCAGATGCCGAGAACCCGCGTGTGCGCTGGCGCTATGATCCGGCGCAGGCTGGCGTCTCC
>JBFHGI010000648.1:0-1700 GCA_041583175.1 Pseudorhodobacter sp.
AAGAGTTCAGGGCATTTGCCAGCAGCGCCTGCCTGCACGGTGCATCGGATAGCCAACCGATACCCCCTTAGAAGCATTTTAATACTGCTGCGCCCAGCATAGCTTCGATGATTCTTGTAAGAAAACGTCTGGATCCGAAAAAGAGCA
The DNA here is from genome assembly GCA_041583175.1 of Pseudorhodobacter sp. Taxonomy (GTDB): domain Bacteria; phylum Pseudomonadota; class Alphaproteobacteria; order Rhodobacterales; family Rhodobacteraceae; genus Pseudorhodobacter. The sequence continues at coordinate 148 of JBFHGI010000648.1, forward strand.
GGCAACACAGGCTCGCACTCCTCACATTTCGGGGCTGCGGCAAGTCAGGCGATTCTAATCCCCTGCTGCGATTGCACGAAGGAGATCGCCTTAACTCGACAAATCGCTGCGGTCACGCAAAGCAGGTTCCGGTGCGCCTTGCCCCATACCTTCCAGCACGCGCAACGGTCTACGCACCACGGCACCCAAGCCGCCTCTGACGGAAGGGCGTTGCTGCTTGGACACTTCAACCATCAGCACCCCACCTGCCAGAAACGGCGCGACGCGGCGCCCGTTGCGCTCGAAAAAATCCGATGTCCGCAGCCAGAACGGGTGCCCTGACGGCGGCGCATACAAAGCGGAAACGCCGCGTTCTACGGTAAAGTCGTGGCGCTGGAGTTGCGATTCCAGCTGACCCATCGAATAGGGCCGCCCGTAGCCGAAAGGCGTCCCGTCCCTGCGCGCCCAAAGACCCGAGCGTGAGGGCACAATGAACAACGCGCGCCCGCCCGGCCCCAAGACACGATTTGCCTCGTCCAGCACGGCTGAGGGTTGTTCCGAGGTTTCCAACCCGTGCAGCATGATCAGGCGATCCACGATTCCCGTTTGCAGTGGCCAGGCGGTTTCCTCACACAGAACCGAAACATTCGCCATGCCCGCAGGCCAAGGCATCACCCCTTGCGGCGCGGGCATCAAAGCCACCACCCGCCGTGCATCCGCCAGATAGGGGCGCATCAACGGGGCGGCAAAGCCAAAGCCCGCCATCGTCTGCCCTTCCGCCGAGGGCCACAGCCGCACCACCGCATCCCGGATCGCGCGCTGCGCCACACGGCCCAATTTGGTCCGGTAGTAGAAGTTGCGAAGGTCGAGCACATCAAGATGCATTGCAGCCGGGGCCTTTTTCGGGCGAAGTTACCCCAACATTACCCAAAGAAAGGCAAAAGACCATGGCGCTTGAAATTCTCACCATCCCCTGCCTGTCAGACAACTATGCCTTTTTGATCCACAATACCGGAACTGGCGAAACCGCGTTGGTTGATGTGCCCGAGGCAGCACCGATCCTGAGCGTCTTGAATGCACGCGGCTGGCAGTTGACCGACGTTTTGCTGACCCACCACCACTGGGACCATATCGACGGATTGCCCGACCTTCGAGCAGGCCTGCCGGACAGCCCGCGCATCTGGGGGGCCGCCGCAGATGCCCACCGCCTGCCACCTTTGGACTGTGCCTTGAACGAGGGAGATCAGGTCCAGAGTTGTGGTGAGAGCGTGCAGATCATGGATGTCTCCGGCCACACGCTTGGCCATATCGCCTTTCACTTCCCGCAGACGGAGGCGCTATTCTCTGCCGACAGTCTGATGGTCATGGGCTGTGGGCGACTGTTCGAAGGGACACCCGCGCAGATGTGGGAGAGCCTGAAAAAGATGGATGCCTTGCCCGCAAAAACCAGACTGTTTTCCGGCCACGAATATACAGCCGGCAATCTCGCCTTCGCTTTATCCCTTGAACCTGCAAATCCACAGCTTATCTTACTCTCAGAACGGGTGGCCGCCCTGCGCGAAGCAGGCAAGCCG
>JBFHGI010000649.1:0-1692 GCA_041583175.1 Pseudorhodobacter sp.
CCACCGTGTCAAGGCGCTTGCAGGGCGGCTTGCCGAAAGTGGCACCACCAAAGGCGTGGCCGAAATACAGGATTTTCTGCTTTTGATGTGTGTGAACCGGGCGCTGCCCGTGTTCCGCAATATGCTGGAAATGGAGAATATCCACCCCGCCGAATTGCACCGTATGTGCATCTCCCTGGCGGGGGAACTGGCAACTTTCATGGCGACCGAAAAGGTGCCGCCGAATTTTCCGCCCTATCAGCATGCCAACCTGACGGCGACTTTCACGCCGGTGATCCGCACCTTGCGGCAATATCTGTCCTCGGTGCTGGAACAGACGGCAATTTCCATCGCTCTGGAGGCGCGGAAATACGGCATCAGCGTCGGTATCATTGCCGATCGCAAGCTCATCACCACGGCGGGCTTTGTTCTGGCGGTCAAGGCCGATATTCCGGCCGAAACCGTGCGCCGCCATTTCGCGGGGCAAGCCAAGATTGGCCCGGTGGAGGAAATTCGCCAGCTTGTAAACTCGGCTCTGCCGGGGATCACGCTGCGGCCGCTGCCCGTTGCGCCGCGGCAAGTGCCGTATCATTCGGGTGTCGTGTATTTCGAACTGGATCGGGAAAGCCCCTATTGGCGCAAGATGACCACCTCGGGGGGGATCGCGGTGCATGTGTCGGGTGATTACCCCGGTCTGACCATGGAGCTTTGGGCCATCCGCCTCTCCTGAGGCCGACAAAAGGATTGAGCTATGTCGAACAATGACCCGTTTGCAGAGCCGGACGATTCGGAGCGGACCGTTATTCGCCCCAATCCGGCTGGTCGTCGTCCCGGCGGGGGTGGCGGGGGCGTGCCGAATTACGGCGCGCAACCCAGCCCGCAGGCCCCGGCGGCACAGGGCAATCTGGGTTACGGCGTGCCGCAACCCTCGGCTGCGCCAGCCGCAGCGGACAGCGGGAAAACCGCGGAATCGCCTATCGCCCTGTCGATGACAGGCATGAACCGGCTGAACGCAGCCGCGGCCACGCTGTTCGCGCTTGTCAGCCGTATCCGCAACCGCGCCCAGCATATGGAACCCGAAACCCTGCGCCGCAATGTGGTGGCCGAAATCCGGGGGTTTGAGACCCGCGCGATTCAGGGCGGGGTTGATCCGCAACAGGTCAAGGTGGCCCGCTATGCGATATGCGCGACGATCGATGACGTGGTGCTGAACACGCCATGGGGCGAGCAATCCATCTGGGGCATGCAATCCATGGTGGGCACCTTCCACCGCGAAACCGTGGGCGGTGACCGGTTCTATGATGTGCTGGCACGGCTGGAACAAGACCCGCCCAACAATATCGAGCTGCTGGAATTCATGTATATGTGCCTCTCGCTCGGCTTTGACGGGCGTTTGCGTGTGGAACAGGGCGGGGCCGACAAGCATCTCCAAATCCGCAACGGTCTGGCCCGCATCATCCGGGCGCAGCGTGGCCCGGTGGAACAGGATCTGTCGCCACATTGGCAAGGGGTGGACCGCCCGCACAAGGCGCTGTCGGTCTGGAAGCCGGTCTATATTGCCGTTGGCGCGATTGCCGCGCTTCTGACAGTGACATTCGGCGGCATTTCCATCGCACTTGGCGGCCAGACAGAGCGGCTTCTGGGGCAGCTTGCCTCGGTTGATCCCGGTCGGCCCCCGACTCTGGAACGGCCTGCGCCGCCGCCCCCGCCACC
>JBFHGI010000650.1:0-1664 GCA_041583175.1 Pseudorhodobacter sp.
CTGTGGCATGACCATTGGAACGCCCTGCCCCAATCGGAACGCGCGGCGATAAAGGCCCGCACCGGCATTGTGCAGCCCATGGCAGGGGAGACGGTGGTGATGGACGAGGCCTTGCGCCCCGTGCCGCGCGACGGGCAGACGCTGGGCGAGATCATGATCCGCGGCAATACGGTAATGAAAGGCTATTACAAGAACCCAGAAGCCACTGCCGAGGCCTTCAAGGGCGGTTGGTTCCATTCCGGCGATATCGCCTTCCAACATCCGGACGGCTATATCAAGATCACCGACCGCGCCAAGGATATCATCATCTCGGGCGGTGAAAACGTCAGCTCGGTAGAGGTGGAGGGTGCCCTGATGCACCACCCCGCCGTGTCGCTTTGCGCGGTTGTGGCAAAACCGGATGAGAAATGGGGCGAGGTGCCTTGCGCCTTTGTCGAGTTGAAGGACGGCAGCGCGCTTTCCGAAGCAGAGCTCATCGCATTTGCCCGAGAGCATCTTGCAGGTTTCAAAACTCCTAAAAAAGTGATCTTCGGAGAGCTGCCCAAGACGGCAACCGGCAAGATCCAGAAGTTTGAGCTGCGAAACCGAGCCAAAATGCTCTGAAAAGCGCTGCAAGATTGTGCAATCCATTTCGCTCGGCTATCGTTGGATTCAATAAGGCAGCAGGCAAGGCCATAACAGCCGATGACGGCTTTGAAGAAATACCAAAAGCTGGAAAGCTCTGGACTTTGGCGCGAAAGCGCTGCGGGCCAGAGGCGGGAAGTTATTGCCAATCTTGGCGATACCTCGCTGGTATTGTCAGACCCCAAGCAAGAGATAGCGCTGTCCCATTGGTCGTTACCTGCGGTCAAGCGCCTCAATCCGGGTGAAATGCCTGCCCTGTTCGCGCCGGGCGACGCGGATGGTGAGACGCTGGAACTGACCGACAGCGATATGATCGCCGCGCTGGAAACCGTGCGCGCTGCTTTGCGGGCCGCGCGCCCCCATCCGGGCCGTTTGCGCAACAGCTTTCTCGGAGCGGTTGGCGTTGCGATTATCGCCGTTGGGGTGTTTTGGTTGCCGGATGCGCTTGTCAATCACACGGCCTCTTTCCTGCCCCGCACCACCCGTCTGGATATTGGCCGCGAGGCGCTGGCTGATCTGACCAGCATCACCGGGCAACCCTGCGATTCGACCGCTGGCAAGCAGGTGCTCAAGAAGCTTTCGAACCGGTTGTTCGGGGACAACAGCGGCGTGGAACTTATCGTCGTGCGAACCGGTCTGACCTCTGCGCAAAGCCTGCCGGGGCGGCTTATCGTGCTCCCCGAGATGCTTTTGGCTGAACAGGACAGCCCGGATGCAGCGGCGGGCTATGCGCTGGCGGCCCGCATTTCGGCAGAGTTGCAAGATCCGCTCATCCCGCTGCTGCATTACGCAGGCATCCCGGCCACCTTCCGGCTTCTGACCACTGGCAACTTGCCCGAAGATGCTGTTGCGGGCTACGCCGAAACCCGCATCGCCGCGCCAGAGGTGCCGCCTTCGGACGCGCTTCTACTTGCGCGGTTCGAAGCGGCAGGCCTGGCCACCTCGCCCTATGCCTATGCCCGCGACCCGACTGGCGAAACCACGCTGAACCTGATCGAAGCTGATCCGTTCAGCAATGTCGTGCCCCCTCCCCTGCTTCC
>JBFHGI010000651.1:0-1660 GCA_041583175.1 Pseudorhodobacter sp.
AAACCCGCTCCATCACAAAACCCTCAACCTGCCGCAGCGCGCGCCCTGAGGCCACGTAATCGGCATAGAGCAGCTTTTGTGTCCCGAACGGACCCTCGAAGGCGGCACCCTCACCAATGACACCCGCGCGCAATTCGGCAATCACATCCGGTGTTGCAAGGCTCGCGGCGAAATCTTCTAGGGCAGTGGGCATCGGGGTCTCCTGTTTCGGGGGATGCCAGATCATAACGTGAAGGAAACAGGGTAAACTTCACCTTTTACGGTTGAATACCGGGTCAATATTGGGTCAAATGACCCCATGAAGCCCGAAAAACTAGATCAGATTGATCGCGCCATTCTGCGCGCCTTGCAACGCGACGCCGCCCAATCCCAACGGGAACTGGCCGAAACAGTCGGTCTGTCGCAAAACGCCTGCTGGCGGCGGCTCAAATCCTTGCAGGAGTCCGGCTTGATTTCGGGCCAGACAATCCGGCTGCGTGCCGCGCAATTGGGGCTCGGCCTGACGGTGTTTGTCATGGTCCGCACCCGCCACCACAGCAAGGACTGGCTGGCGATCTTCCGGCGTGAGGTGATGAACATCCCGCATGTCATCGATTTCTACCGCATCGCGGGCGATTACGACTATATGCTGAAAATCGTGGCCGAGGATATGAATGCGTTTGACCAGATCTATCAACGCCTGACGGCAAAGGTCGAACTGGAAACCGTAACCTCCTACATCACGATGGAGGCGATTGCCGATGCCCGCGACTTACCAGTCTAGCGCAGCCACAGATAGGCATTGAACAGGCCGATCAACACCGGTTGATGCAACAGATAGATCACCAGCGAATGCCGCCCCGGCCAGGTTGCCCATCGCAGGCCACGCCCCATCACGGCGCGGTGCAACAGACCATAGGTCAGCATCAACCGCGCCAGCGCCATGCCCAGCAAAAACACCCCGAACCATGGAAACACGGGTTCATAATCCATCGTGTAGGGCGTCGTCGGGCCCAGACCGGTCCAGTAGAACCACGGCCCCTCCAGCACGTCAAAGCGTACCATCCGCCGCAGGCTGAGGACAACAAACCCCAAGCCCGCCAAAGCCCAGAACGGCAGACGCAAAAAGGCCAGACCAAGCAAGGAGGCAAGTGCGATGGAATGCAGGATGCCGAAGAATATGAAGCCATCCCGCATCGCGAAAAATGTCGCAACAGAAATCAAGGCCGCCGCCCCGACCAGAATGCCGAAGCGCCGCCAAAAGGCGTGCCAGCGGATGCCCCGATGATGCGACAGCACAAGCGAGAAGCCGGCCAGCGCCATAAAGCTGCCTGCGACAAGCCGCGCGAATATCGCCCAGAAGCCGCTGACGGCATAGTCGGGCGGGGTAAAGCCGAACAGGCCGAGATCGAAAGTAAAATGATAGATCACCATCCCGACCACCGCCAGGCTGCGCGCGATGTCCAGCCCGATGATCCGCCCCGCTTGGGTGTTTTCGCTCGTCACGTCCTGCATGCCTTCTCCGGTTCCGCCACTGTGGCATAGCCGAGTGCCACGCAAAAGCCGATGCGAAAACGCAAGTGCCGGATCACGTTTCCGACCGCGCTTGCCATTTCGATGCCCTCGCGCAAATGTGGCCGCGCGCAACCCTGCGCAGCACTCTGCCCGGAAAAGAGCCCGC
>JBFHGI010000652.1:0-1659 GCA_041583175.1 Pseudorhodobacter sp.
CCGATATCAAAGCGGTAGGTATCATTCCCGTCACCGCCACGCAGGAAGTCATTCCCCGTACCACCGTCAAGCGTATCGGCGCCGTCATTGGCATAGATGGAGTCGTTGCCGCCGCCGCCGCTGATAAGTTCCGCGTCATAGCTGCCATCAAGGCGCTGGTCGGCATCTGTTGCCGCCCATGCAATCGCCGTCAACTCGGCATGCGTCATGCTGCTGCCATCGTCGAAACGGATGGCCTCGATCCGATAATAAGAATGGTTGATCCCGTTCTGCAGCAGCAACCTGTCAGGCCGACCCGCAAAGGACAGGATCAGATCACTTCCATCCGCGCGCACTTCCAGATCGGACCGCAACAGGCCAGCGCCAAAGACGATCTCGTCACCGGGCGAATAGGCAGGGTGACTGTTGTCGGAAATCGTGTCCTGACCAAAACCGATATCAAAGTGGTAGCTGTCATCGCCATTGCTGCCGCGCAGGAAGTCATTGCCAAAACCGCCGTCAAGCGTGTCATCGCCATTGTTGCCAGTTAACGAGTCATCGCCCCAGCCACCCGTAAGCCCCTCGGGGTCCGATGTACCGGTGAGAGTGGTTGGCCCTGCGCTTTCCCACGGTGCGCCGCCAAAATTACCATTGCTCAGCGCATCAAGTGACACCTCAGGCAGGCGGATCAGACGGCGTGCCGCCTCCAATAAGGTGACGCCACTATCTACGAAATAGACATAGGTATCCGCCCCTTCTTGCCGCGCGACAACCTGCCCGACAAGCCCGGCCGCAAGCCCAATATCCAGCACATCACCCAAATCACCGGTTTCAAAGCCGGTGATCGTTATCAAGCCTGCACCTTCGTCAAGTTCAGGCACAAAGATTGTGAATGTATCCACCACACCTGCGGTGCTGCTCAGGAAGCTCGGTAGTCCCGGCGCAACAGAACCGCCGCCGCCGGTACCGCCATCGTCGCCCGGATCGCCCCCATGCGCGCGGGCAAAGACCGGATCGGAGAACGGATTGTTGCCCTGCACACTAGGGAAGAGCGTGTCTTGCGCCTCGGCCTCGGACATCAAAAGCGAGGGTATATCCGGATGTGTCAGCGTCGTGCCATCATTGAAGCGGAACACTTCGATTGGCGCATGGGCAAAGCCGAACTGGTTGCGGACCAGTAACTGATCCTCTGACCCGACAAAGCGCAGCAACAGATCATTTCCGTTGCGCACAGCGACAAGGTTAGCGATGTCCAACCCCGCCCCAAACTGAACCGTATCATTGCTGCCAGGCCAGGAGCCGGCCTCGATGATCTCATCACGACCCGAATTCAGATCAAACTGATAAGTCGTGTCGCCCGCACCGCCGGAAAGCACATCATTGCCAAGCCCGCCATTCAGCGTGGCGTCAAAGACATTCTGAACGCCAAGGTTGATAGTGTCATCACCATCCCCACCCACTGTCGCAAGCGCAATAATTTCATCATGCCCCCAGACTTCGCCGGTCGCAAAGACGAATTCTTCGATCCGCGTGTTTGTAGAATTAGTGGAAAACATATCGCGGATGGTCAATCGGTCTTCGGTGCCTGCAATTCCCAGCACCAGATCACCGGGACCAACGCCGAGAACCATCATATCCTCTGGCAAAATGCCCGCGGCAAAGCGAACACGGTCGGTTGCC
>JBFHGI010000653.1:0-1645 GCA_041583175.1 Pseudorhodobacter sp.
ATGAAACCGCTACTCGCGCTTGCCCTGCTGCTGACCACCGCCTGCCAGCTTCACCCCCGCAAAGGGGCGGAGCCGATGGTAACAGGCATGGGCCGTGCAGAAACCTCGGTAGAGTTCTGATGCGTGCGGCAGCTATCACCCTCGTTTTGCTGATGGCGGGCTGCTCTTCTCCGGGGTTGCACACCGGCATCAGCATCACGCCCAGCGGGGTCCGCGTGACTCCGGTCGCCACCGCGCAAGTTGGCGGCGCCACTGTATCCATTCGCCCTTGATCACAGGAAGCTGACCATGCGTAGCCTTTTTGCCTTGATTACCCTCGCTACCCTCGCCGCTTGTGGCGCAGACGGCGAACCCACCGCCCCCGGCATGACTGTTTCGGGAGAAGCCAGCGTCGGCATTCAGGTCGTCAAATGATCTCGCCTTTGCGGTGGCTCTATCTCGCGCTGGCGGTATGGGGCGCGGTGCATCCGATGTATTGGTTCATCACCTATATGCAGGAAAGCGGCAGCGGCTTGGGCGGGTTGGTCGACGCGTGGTATGTCAACGCCTCGACCATCGGGCTGACATGGGATCTGACAATTGCCGCCTTGGCCCTGACCCTTTGGATATTGGCGGAAACACGGGTCCGGAAAAACTGGTCGGCGCTGATCGCGATTCCGGCGACATTCTGTATCGGCGTATCCTGCGGCTTACCGCTCTATCTGTTCCTGCGCACGCGGCCCGTGGTCTGAACGCAGCGCATCGGCATCGTCCTGCCTTTTCCTTGGCTTTCCATTCGTGATAGATGCGACACAACTCGCAAGGATAAGGGCGTACGATGGATCATTTTCTTTATAAAAACGGCGCACTCCATGCCGAAGATGTTGCCATCGCCGATATCGCGCGACAGGTGGGCACACCGTTTTATTGCTATTCCACCGCGACACTGACACGCCATTACCAGCTTTTCACCGAGGCGCTGTCTCCCATGCCGCATCTTGTGTGCTTTGCGATCAAATCCCTGTCCAACCTTGCCGTATTGAAAACACTCGGCGATCTTGGTGCGGGGATGGATGTCGTCTCGGCAGGGGAATATCTGCGCGCGAAAGCGGCAGGCGTTCCGGGAGAGCGGATCGTCTTTTCCGGCGTCGGCAAAACGCGCGAGGAAATGCGGCTGGCGCTGACCGGTGGCATCCGGCAGTTCAACGTCGAATCGGAACCCGAAATGCGGGCCTTGTCCGAGGTTGCCACCGCTTTGGGCCTGACCGCACCGATCACCATCCGCGTGAATCCCGATGTTGACGCCAAAACGCATGAGAAAATCTCCACCGGCAAGAAGGGCGACAAGTTCGGTATCCCGATTTCCCGCGCGCGCGATGTTTACGCCGAAGCCGCCGCCCTGCCCGGCCTGAAGGTCGTGGGCATCGACGTGCATATCGGCAGCCAATTGACCGCGCTGGAACCGTTCGAAGCCGCCTATCTGAAAGTGGCGGAACTGACCCACGCCTTGCGCGCCGATGGGCATACTATCGAACGGCTGGACCTTGGCGGCGGTTTGGGCATTCCTTACGCCCGCGACAATAACGCCCCGCCCTTGCCAATGGATTACGGCGCGCTGCTCAAGCGCACCGTGGGCGGTCTGGGCTGCGAGATTGAAATTGAACCG
>JBFHGI010000654.1:0-1640 GCA_041583175.1 Pseudorhodobacter sp.
CAGCGTGATCGAGGTTGCGCTTGACTACCTTGCGACAGGCATTGATCCGGCGCGAACCACGATCTGCCTGCAATCCCAACTTCCGGCGCTGGCCGAGTTGTCGATGCTTTATCTGAACTTTGTCACCGTTGCGCGGTTGGAACGCAACCCAACCATCAAAGACGAAATCCGCGCGCGTGGGTTCGGCAGGGATATACCGGCGGGTTTCTTGTGCTATCCGGCAGCCCAAGCCGCTGATATCACAGCGTTTAAGGCAACGGTCGTGCCAGTTGGTGAAGACCAAGCCCCGCTGATCGAGCAAACCAACGAGATCGTGCGCCGGATCAACGCCACAGCCGGTAGGGCTGTGCTGCCCGAAGCCGTTGCGGTTATCCCAGAGGTTGGGCGGTTGCCAGGCATCGATGGCAGGGCCAAGATGTCGAAATCCGGCGGCAATGCCATCCCGCTTTCGGCGTCTCCGGATGCGATCCGCGCTGCGGTCCGGGCGATGTTCACCGATCCGCAACACCTGCGCGTCGAGGATCCGGGGCAGGTGGATGGGAATGTGGTCTTTACCTATCTTGATGCATTTGATGAGGACAAAACGGCGCTTGCAGAGATAAAAGCGCATTACCAGCGCGGCGGGCTGGGCGATGGCAAGATCAAGCAACGGCTGGAAGATATCCTGCAGGCCCTGATTGCCCCAATCCGCGAACGTCGGGAACAGTTGTCGAAGGAACCCGGTTACGTCCTCGATGTGATCCGTCAAGGCACAGACCGCGCCCGCGACCGCACTGAGGCGACGAAGCGTGAGGTGGTCGCCGCTTTGGGCCTGTTCCAGCTCTGATCAAACGATTGTAAGGTAAACCGAGAGCATGCTCGGTTTACCTGTTCGTGTGGTTTGTCAGCTCATCGCATTGGACGCGCACAATCACGCGCTCCATAGGCCCTTCAGCGGGCGATGTCCGCAGCCTGATGTCGCTCGGCAGACTGCGAAACCATATAGAAATCAGACGTCGCGCCATTCCAATTGATTATCCAATGCCCGGTCGGCCCAAGTTTGTTCTTCGTAAGTGCCCAGCTTTGCAGGGGCGTGTCCGCTTGTGTGCTGGCCATTGGGTCGCATTGCCAACGGCTCTGTGTGGCATTGCTGCCCGCATCGGTCTGGATCAGCATCAGACCCGTGGTGCCGCCCGCCTCGGCTGCAAGCTGAAAGCGTCTGCCGGCGGTTAGCGACAGGGGCTGCGACGGCTCGGCAATCACCAACCCAACTGGGGCCGCGCGCAAGGTTTCCTCAATACACCAGAGCAGGTCGGTCTCATTGGTCGGACGCAGTAGGTGAAGCCGTTCGCCCACGCCCTGCGGCAACCCGCGCAGCATTGGCATCTCGGGCATATGGGCAGGCAGTATCCAGACCAAAGGCCCAGCGTGACGCGCGGCTTGAAAACCCGCAAAGGCGCGGCGGCCACGGCCCTCGGCCTCATGCACGCGTCGTTTCAAAAGGGAGAAGGGCTCGCCCGAAGAGGTTTCAAACCGCATCGACGCGCCCGCCTTCGGCAACGATCTGCAACATGCCATCGGGCAGGGGGCGTTGTAATTGCAACGCTTCGGTCGTGGGGGCGGTCAGCCAACGACGCCATTCTTCAGACCGCGTCAAAGTC
>JBFHGI010000655.1:0-1638 GCA_041583175.1 Pseudorhodobacter sp.
CGGCCATTGGATCATCCGGCTACCAATGCGCGGCTTCGCCTTCTTGTTCATGGGCACGCCGCTGCTGCTGCAACTGTTCCTGATCTATTTCGGGCTGATCCAGATCGGCATCGACCTGCCTGCGTTTGTGGCGGGCGTCATCGGCTTGGGGCTGCACTTTGCGGTGTATAATTCCGAATTGATCCAGGCGTCGATTTTGGCGGTGGACAAGGGGCAGTATGAAGGCGCGCGGACATTGGGGCTTTCGCGCGGGCAAACCCTGCGCCGCATCATTATTCCGCAAGCCGTGCGGGCGGTTATTCCGCCGATGGGCAATAACATGATCGCGCTTTTGAAGGATTCCGCGCTGGTGTCCGTGATCGGCGTGATGGAGCTAACCTTGGCCGCGCAGCAAGCGATTTCGCGCACCTATCGACCGTTTGAGTTCTACCTTGCCGCCGCCTTTTGCTACTACATCATCAACCTTGCGCTGGAGGCTGGCTTGCGCCGGCTGGAACGCCGTATCGCGGCCTCGCGTTGAAAGGGAATGTCATGACCTCATCCGCCTTTGTCGAAATCAGGAACGCCGCCAAGAGTTTTGGTACTTTGCAGGTGCTCCGCGACATTAATCTGACGGTGGACCGCGGGCAAATCGTCGCCATCATCGGCCCGTCCGGTTCCGGCAAATCCACCCTGCTGCGCGCGATAAATGAGCTAGACCCCCTGACCTCGGGCGAGGTGTGGCTGGAAGGCGTGCAGATCAACCGCAAGCTGCCGCATCGCCAGTACGAAGCGCATGTGAACCAAGTGCGTCAGGATATTGGCATGGTATTCCAACACTTTAACCTGTTTCCGCATCTGACCGTGCGCGGCAATATCACCCTTGCACCCCGCATGTTGAAAAAACTGAGCGAGGCGGATGCGAACAAACTGGCCGAGGAACAACTGACCAAAGTCGGTCTACTGGAAAAAATCGACGAATACCCCTCGCGGCTGTCAGGCGGGCAAAAGCAGCGCGTGGCGATTGCGCGGGCTTTGGCGATGAAACCTAAGGTTATGCTGTTTGACGAAGCGACTTCGGCGCTTGATCCTGAACTGGTCGAAGAAGTGAACATGGTTATGAAGCAACTGGCCGAGGAGCATATGACCATGATCATTGTCACCCATGAAATGGATTTCGCGGCCTCGGTCTGTGACCGTGTGTTATTCATGGATCAAGGTGTGGTGGTCGAGGAAGGCCCGCCATCGGTGATCTTTCAGAGCCCGAAAGAAGACCGCACCCGCAACTTCCTGCGCAAACACCTTGCGCGCAACGGGGGCTGATATGTCGAACCTGTTCTACCAAACCAGATCTCCGCGCCCGATGCTCGACCGTGCCGAGGGGATTTATATGTGGGATGTAAACGGCAAGCGCTATATCGACGGGTCATCGGGCGCGATGGTGTCGAACCTTGGCCATTCCGACCCTGCCGTGCTGGACGCGATGCGGACACAGATGGAGAAATCCACCTTTGGTTACCGCCTGCATTTCCAGACTGAAAGCTCCGAAGAACTGGCACGCATGACCGCCAAACTGGCGCCCGAGGGGCTGAACAAGGTGTTCTTTGTGTCTGGCGGGTCCGAGGCGGTGGAAAGCACGCTTAAACTGGCGCGGCAATA
>JBFHGI010000656.1:0-1635 GCA_041583175.1 Pseudorhodobacter sp.
CGGATTTCATCTAGCCTGAATACCTGTCGCATCTGGCCGCTGGTATCCGCGCTATTGCCCCCAGTCATGCGCCTGCATCTCACGCAGGCGGCTTGCGGTTCGGGCAAACTCAAAACTGCCGGAGCCTTCGATATAAAGCCGTTCCGGCTCGTCCGCTGCTGACGCGATCAACCGGACGCGCGCCTCATATAACGCGTCGATCAGCGTGACGAAGCGCTTGGCCTCATTGTAATTGCTGGCGGAAAGCTGGGGGATGTCTTCCAGGATCAGCACTCGCAAGGCCTGCGCAATCGCCAGATAATCTGCTGGCCCCAAGGGCTTGGCGCAAAGCTCCCAGAATGAGGCGCGGCCTACGCCATTGGCAAAGCGCGGCACCTCAACCTCACGGCCATTCACAGGCAGGCGCAGCACTTCGCCCCCACCACCAGACAAATCCGCCCAGATAGCATCAATCGCGGCACGGGCCTTGCCCGCAGGGTGAAAATAAACCTGCGCGCCCTCCAGGCGGTGTTGGCGATAATCATTAGGGCTTTCCAGCTCGATCACCCGCATATTCTCGCCCAGCAAATCAATAAAGGGCAGGAACAAGGCGCGGTTCAAACCGTCCTTATACAGATCCGAAGGCACACGGTTGGAGGTGGTCACGACCACGACCCCCGCAGCGAACAGCTTTTCAAACAAACGCCCGACGATCATCGCATCGGTGATATCCGTGATTTGCATTTCATCAAAGGCCAGCAGGCGCAAATCGCGAATGATGGCTTCCGCAACGGGTTCGAGCGCGTCATCCACGCCTTTCTTCCGTGCCTCGTGCATGCCCTTGTGAATCTCTTGCATGAAGGCATGGAAATGCACGCGCCGCTTGGCAGGGCTATCTGTAGCCGCGATAAACAGGTCCATCACCATGGACTTGCCGCGCCCCACCCCGCCCCACAGATACAAGCCCTTGGGGGCGGGCGCTTCTTTGCGGAACAGGCCCGACAGCAGACCGGTCTTACGCGGGCCTTGGCTTTCGGCCCACACGCGCAGCTCTTCCAATATCGGCAGAACAGCATGTTGTGCCGGATCAGCCCGCAGGCTGCCCTCGGCGATCTTGGCTTCATAAATCTGGGTCAGTGTTTGGCGCATGTCAGGCTTCTAGCGTGGGCTTTGCCCCGAGACCAGAGCCACTCCGCCAATCAATACAAACAGCAAAGCGGTGAGCACAGCAAGCATACGGCGGTCGCGCTGAAATTCCGGTTCGGTGACGAAAGCCTTGAAACTGCGCAAGCTGACTATCGGCCCCGGCCACAGCTTGCCACTTTTGGCTACCGCATGGGCGCGCAACCTGAACAGGCATCGAAACATCTGGATGCCCCAAGCCAGAAAGACGAGACCTTGCGCCCCCAAGACGATCGCAAAACCGCCACTCATTCCCAACCCGGTATTTTCATGGCAGGCAAAATTCGCCCCGTGCAATCGCCAAAGCCCACACGGTATCCATCCCCCTGCGCGTGACCCCGCAACGTCAAAGTATCACCGTCTTCGATGAAACTGCGTGTCTCGCCGGTTTCCAGCGTGAACGGCTCTTTGCCTGCCCAACTCAGCTCCATCAAGGAACCGAATTCGGTTTTCGTCGGTCCTGAGATCGTGCCA
>JBFHGI010000657.1:0-1630 GCA_041583175.1 Pseudorhodobacter sp.
GCTGGGCATGGCCACCGATCAAGGTAAACTAAGCAATATCAACGGGCTTGCGGTGCTTTCTCAGGCGCTCGGGGCCGAGATTCCGCAAGTCGGCACCACCACATTCCGCCCGCCTTACACGCCTGTTACCATCGGGGCCTTGGCGGGTGAGGCGCGGGGCGAGATTTTCCAACCCCTGCGCCGCACGCCCTTGCATGACTGGCACGATCGCAATGGTGCCTACTGGGAACCCGTCGGCCATTGGCGCCGCCCCTATTGCTACCCGCGCAGCGGCGAAACGCATGAGGCTGCGGTGCACCGCGAGGTGATCAACACCCGCGAAAAGCTGGGTCTGCTGGATGCCTCCACCCTTGGCAAGATCATCGTCAAAGGGCCGGATGCGGGGCGGTTCCTCGATATGCTTTACACCAATATGATGTCCAATCTGGCGGTGGGCAAATGCCGCTATGGCTTGATGTGTAACGAACAGGGATTCCTGTCGGATGACGGTGTTGTCGCCCGTATTGATGAGGATACATGGCTGTGCCACACCACTTCGGGTGGCGCTGACCGTATTCACGGCTGGATGGAAGACTGGCTGCAATGCGAATGGTGGGACTGGAAGGTCTATACCGCCAATGTGACCGAGCAATATGCGCAGGTTGCCGTTGTCGGCCCCAATGCCCGGAAATTGCTGGAAAAAATCGGTGGCATGGATGTCTCGAAAGAGGCGCTGCCCTTCATGCAATGGGCCGATGGCAGCCTTGGCGGCTTTCCGGTGCGGGTCTACCGGATCAGCTTCTCGGGTGAACTCTCCTATGAAATCGCGATCCCGGCCAGCCATGGCGCCGCCTTCTGGGAGATGCTGCACCGCGAAGGGGCAGCTTTTGGCGCGATGCCCTATGGCACCGAATGCCTGCACATATTGCGCGCCGAGAAAGGCTTTATCATGATCGGCGACGAGACGGATGGCACCGTCACCCCCCTGGATCTGGGGCTTGGCTGGGCGGTGTCCAAGAAGAAGGCCGATTTCCTTGGCAAGCGCGGGATGGAGCGGAGCTATCTGGCCGATCCGGAGCGCTGGAAGCTGGTGGGGCTGGAAACGCTGGACGGGTCTGTCATTCCCGACGGGTCTTATGCCGTGGCCGCGGGCTCCAACGAAAATGGCCAGCGCAACACCGAAGGCCGTGTCACATCAACCTATTACAGCCCGACCTTGAAGAAGGGCATCGCGATGGGGCTGATAAAACACGGGCCGGACCGGATGGGCGAGGTGGTCGAGATGAACAAGGTTGATGGCAGCACCGTCAAGGCGCGGATCGTCGATCCGGTGTTCTTTGACAAAGCGGGGGAGAAGGGCAATGCATGAGCCTGTAAGCGCCTTGGGCGGACAGACATATGATGGCTTTGCAACCATCCGCGAGGTCGGGCCTTTCGGCATGATCACCCTGCGGTGCAAGATGGATGAAAAACCGCTTGCAACTACATTGAAAAAGCTGGGTTTTGCGCTGCCAGACCAGCGCCGCATCAGCCATGGCAAAGAGCGCTCGGCGGGCTGGATGTCACCGGATGAACTGCTGCTTATCCTGCCCTATGCCGAGGTCGCCGCGACATTGGCGGCGCTGGCAAGCGGGCTGGCCAAAACGCATCA
>JBFHGI010000658.1:0-1629 GCA_041583175.1 Pseudorhodobacter sp.
CCAAGCGGGGGCAGCAGTTCGCCCGGCACACGGCTGCCGATAGAGCGATGCGGTGGGTTGATCAGAACAAGGCGCACGGGTTACTCCGATGACAAAGGTATCGCTTCAGGGTAAAGCGGGGCCGTGCGAATACAAGTTGTGAAAGGCCCGCTATGACATTCACCGTTGCCATTGATGGGCCTGCCGCCGCTGGGAAAGGCACGATCAGCCGCGCGGTGGCGCAGCATTTCGGCTTTGCGCATCTGGATACCGGGCTTTTGTATCGCGCGGTTGGGGCAAAAGGCGGCGATCCGGTTGCCGCCGCGCGCAGCCTGTCGCCGCAGGATCTGGAGCGGGACGACCTGCGCAGTCTTGACGCGGGCCAAGCCGCCAGCCGCGTTGCCGCCTTGCCAGAGGTGCGCGCGGCGCTGACCGCGTTCCAGCGTGATTTTGCGCGGCGCGATGGGGGTGCCGTGCTGGACGGGCGCGACATCGGCACGGTGATTTGCCCGGAGGCCGAAGTGAAGCTTTACGTCACGGCCAGTGCCGAAATCCGTGCGCGGCGGCGTTGGCTGGAATTGGGGGGCGACACCGCGGCAGAGGCTTATGAGGATGTTCTGGCACAGGTGCGCGACCGCGATGACCGCGATATGAACCGCGCCGACGCGCCTTTGAAGCCTGCGACGGATGCCGTAACGCTCGACACGTCGGAAATGTCGGTCGAGCAGGCGATTGCCAAGGCCTTGGCGCTGATTTCTGCGCGGCTTCCCAAAGCATTTTGAAACCAAAGGGCGGGCCGCTGCGTATCCATTCCAGATGACAGGAGGATCGCATGACAAACCCCGCCCTTACCGCCGCTGCCCTGACCCTTGCCATGACAGGGGCCGCGCCTGCCGCACCGCCCGCCGCGCCTTTCAATTCCATCGATGGAGGCACGCTCTCGCTGGCCGATTGGGCGGGGCAACCGGTTCTTCTGGTCAACACCGCCTCACTTTGCGGGTTCACCCCGCAATATGATGGCTTGCAGGCTTTGTATGACGCCTATCAGGACCAAGGGCTGGTGGTGCTGGCCGTCCCATCGGATGATTTCCGGCAGTAGTTGGACAGCGCCGCCGAGGTGAAAGAGTTTTGCGCGATCAACTATAACCTGACCTTGCCGATGACGGACATAACGCCGGTGAAGGGCACTGCCGCGCATCCGGTCTATCAATGGCTGAAGGCCGAGGCGGGCTTTGTGCCGCAATGGAATTTCAACAAGGTTCTGATCGACCGAAATGGCGCGATTGCGGGAGCCTGGGGCGCCACCACGCGCCCGATGTCGCCCGAGATTGTGGGGGCTGTCACTGCGGCCCTGAAATAGGCCAAGTGGCAAAGTTAGGCGATTTTTGCACAGGCGATATGCGATGAGGCGCCTTTAAGCGGGTGCCTTGCAGCCCTAGCTATGGCCTGTAGAGAAAAACAGGCGCTATGTGCCGGAAAAGGATAAGAAAATGCTGCAAGAGCGTATGAACTGGCGCTATGCCACCAAGAAAATGGACCCGTCGAAAAAGGTGCCACAGGACAAGCTGGACCGGATTCTGGAAGCGGTGCGGCTTGCGCCGACCTCCAGCGGGTTGCAGCCGTTCGAGGTGATCGTGGTCAAGAACCCCG
>JBFHGI010000659.1:0-1626 GCA_041583175.1 Pseudorhodobacter sp.
GAGGGCAGGTCGCGGTGCATCTGGTCCCAAAGCGTAAGCAAAAGCGCGTGGTTCTTGCGTGGTTCAATCGTGCCGAGGGTAACGAAATAGGGCCGCGTGCGAGTCGGTGGGCCGGGCGGCTGCGGCGGGGCAATGCCCAGCGGGGCCGTCACGCCGGGGGGGATGCGGCCAAAGCGCTGAAAATGTGTTTCGGTTTGCTGCCGCGTGCTGTTGGCGGTGTGGATGACCAGATCGGCCATGGTGGCGACGGTGTGCAGTTTGGCGCGAAAACTCTCGATCCGGTCAGGGCGGGAATATTCCGGATGATCGAGGGGGATTGTGTCATGGATCAGCACAACCCGCTTTGCGGCCCCCGCTTCGAGAAGAGCCTGAAACGTGCGGGGGGTCAGGTTGGCATGGCCGGTGTTGAGGTAGGTGAAACCGGTGGGCAAGTGCTTTTGCAGCAACTTTGGCAAGCGGCTGGCAAGGCTGCGCCCGATTGCAAAGCGACGCAGGGCGCTTTCCGCCGCCGCCAGCACAGGGTCGCTGCGCCGCGTCAGACGCGACAGCAGATCCGGCGCAGGCAGAGGGCCTTGCGTTTGGAGCAGGGCATGGAAACGCGCCATGCCCGAACGGTCTAGCAAAAGGTATCCGGCCTTGCTGCGCAAAAGGCCGAACACAATGTCAGGGCGAGAGAGGAGTTCGGCAAGATAGGCCGCTTCTACCCGATCCACCCCCGTCGGTTGCCCTTTGCCCAGACGCGACATCAGCCGCGTCAGGTCGAGCAACCGAGCGGGGGGCATGGGGTTACTGCGCCGCTTTTTGCTGCGCGACCAGATCGTGCAGGTAATGCGAGAATTCGTCCTGAAGCTCTTCCCGCGCCAAGCCGAAGGCAACCGTCGCCTGCAAGAAACCGGCCTTGGAGCCGCAATCATAGCGCTGGCCGCGGAAACGGTAGCCATAGACGCTTTCCTCGCCGCCGATTTCCTGCGCGATGGCGTCGGTTAGCTGGATTTCACCGCCTGCACCTTGCTTCATCTTGTTGAGATTGTTCAGAACTTGCGGAGACAGGATGTAGCGACCGATCACGGCGAGGTTCGACGGCGCATCTTCGGCTTTTGGCTTTTCAACCATGCCCTTGGCGCGCACGATTGCGCCCATATCATCTGCGATATCCAAGACGCCGTAAGCGCTCGCCTTTTCCGGTGGCACTTCCATCGTGGCGACCATGTTGCCGCCGGTTTCGGCATAGGCCTCGACCATTTGTTGCAGGCAGGGCTTTTCGGCAGCAATCACGTCATCGGGGAGCAACACGGCAAAGGGTTCATTCCCGATCAAGCGGCGCGCGCACCAGACTGCGTGGCCAAGGCCCATCGGGCGGTTCTGGCGGACATAGGCAATCGCGCCGCTGTCCATATTCGTCGCCTTGAGCGTTTCCAAAAGCTGCTTTTTGCCAGCTTTGCGCAGGGTGGATTCCAGTTCCGGGGCAACGTCGAAGTAATCCTCCAACGCGGATTTGCCGCGCGAGGTGACAAAGATGAATTCCTTGATGCCAGCCGCGCGGGCTTCATCGATTGCGTATTGGATAAGCGGGCGGTCAACCAGCGTCATGATCTCTTTCGGGATTGATTTGGTTGCAGGCAAAAA
>JBFHGI010000660.1:0-1622 GCA_041583175.1 Pseudorhodobacter sp.
CCGTTGATCATCTGCTTGACGCCCGCGTCTGCCAAGGCTGGCACACGGAACATTGCCTGCTCCATATGCTGCTCGAAGTGGTCGAAATCGTCTCCGAACAGGGCGAATTCCCAGTCATTAGGCACATCGCCAGTCACCCAGGGCTGGGGGTTCGGCTCATATCCGCCCATCACCAACCCGCCGACTTCTTCCTTGAAATAGGTGCGCCGGTCAGGGTCACGCAGTGTTGGCGCGTCGGGCGACAGACCCGCAATCGGGTCGGTGATGATGTACTGGTGCTTCACAGGCTGCAACGGCACGTTGATGCCCGCCATATCCCCAACCTGCCGCGCCCATTGGCCCGCGCAATTGACCACCTTTTCCGCCGTAACGGTGCCTTTTGTGGTATGAACGGCGGTGATCCGCGCGCCGTCCATCGCAAATCCCGTCACCCGCACACCCTCGACGATCTTGGCCCCATGCATCCGCGCGCCTTTGGCCAGTGATTGCGTGATATCCGAAGGACTGGCCTGCCCATCCGTCGGCAACCAGCTGGCCCCCACAAGGTCCGAGACATCCATCAGCGGCCACATCTTTTTCACCTCCTCGGGGGAAATCAAATGCATCTCCATCCCGAAACTGCCCGCTGTGGTTGCCAAGCGCTTGTATTCCGTCCAGCGATCCTCATTCGTGGCAAGCCGCAGGCAACCCGTCATCTTCCAACCGGTTTCCAAGCCCGTTTCGGCATCCAGCCGTTTGTACAAATCCACCGAGTATTTCAGCACCTTGGTGATCGACGCCGAAGAGCGGAGCTGCCCCACCAAGCCCGCCGCGTGCCAGGTAGAACCACTTGTCAGTTTCCCCTGCTCCAGCAGAAGCACGTCCGCCTTATGCTCTTTGGCGAGGTGATAGGCGGTGGAGCAACCAATGATGCCTCCCCCGATGACGACAATTTGCGCGTGGCTGGGCAGGGTCATGGCAGGATCTTTCCGTAATTGGCCTCATAGGCCGCAAGCTGCGCGGCAAGCCGCGTTTGGTTTTCGGTGATATAGGCGGCGTAATCGGCACCGGGCGCAGAAAGATGCAGGTCTGACACCATCGCCCACATCGTTTCACGCAGCAGGGCCGCGCATTTCATCGCCTCGAAGGCCCGCAGCAGCTCTGGCGATGGCTTCGCCTCAAAATAGGCTTTAAGCAGCGTTAGAGCCTGTTCTTGAGACATCTCGGCATTGGAAGCCACGCCCGCAAGATCAAACAACGCTGTCGAGAAGCCCGCATATTCATAGTCGATCAGCCATAGGCGGCTGCCGTCCTCCAGAATATTCGCAGGCAACAGATCATTGTGGGAAAAGATGATCGGCAGCGACACCTGAACATCCTCTAGCACTGCGGAAATGGCGAGATAGTCCGACAGAAAAGCGGAATGAGCGGAGCCTGCAAGCGTACGCGCATAGTCACGGATGACATGGAACACCCAGAAGAGATTCGCTTCGCCAGACACCAAGGCAGGCATCTCGCGGTGGGACTTCCGAAGGAAATGCGCGATCCGCTCTGGCTGGGCCGAAACATCCGCCGCCGTCCATGTCCGTGCGGTGATGAACTCTGTCACCATCACACCTGCGCCCGTATATTCGACTGCAGGC
>JBFHGI010000661.1:0-1620 GCA_041583175.1 Pseudorhodobacter sp.
AGCTCCTCCAGCCCGCGCTGTAATGTCAGATCAATCGTGGTAACATAGGGCGAGGCATTTGGTGCCTCGGCCCGCACGCGGTCTGCCAGATGCGGGGCGAGTGCCGGAAAATCCGTACGCGCAAGCGGCACCGCTTCGCGCAAGGCGGCTTGCGCCTGATCCGGCCCGATAACGCCCGCCTCGACCGCCCGCGTCAGAACCTTGGCCCTTGCGGCACGCGCCGCCTCGGGGGCGCGGTCCGGTCTGCGGCTTTCAGGGGATTGCGGCAAAGCCACCAGTAAGGCCGATTGCGCTGGCGTCAAACGACGCGGTTCCTTGCCGAAATAGGCCAGACTTGCTGCGCGCACCCCTTCCAGATTGCCGCCATAGGGAGCGATCCGGTAATAGAGATCCAGTATCTGCGCCTTGCTCAGCCGCCGCTCCAAAGCCAGCGCAACCCGCGCCTGACGCAGCTTTCCCGCCAGCCGCCCTGTGCCACTATCCTCCAGCAATCGCGCGACTTGCATCGTCAGCGTGGAGCCGCCAGACACCACGCGCCCCGAAGCCAAAGCCTGCCCCCCCGCGCGCAAAAGCGCCCATGGATCAACGCCGGAATGTTGATAGAACCGCTTATCCTCAAACGCGACCAGCATGGCGGTGTAGGCCGGGTCCACCGCGTCCACCGCCATGCGCCAGCGCCCATCAGCCACCGTATAGGCACGCAGCAGCCGACGATCCCGCGCCAGCACCTCATCCGAGGTTTCCACGCTCAGCGAGGGCAGCACTGTTGCCCGCACCCAAGCCTCAGCAGCATCCTGCGCCACGGCCCCCGCCCAAAGGGCAAAGGCCAGCCCGAATAGCGCCCGATGCACCAAGCGCGCGGGCTTCACTGGCCGATCACCACCTGCCCTGCATCGGTCTGGGCGCGATACTCGGGCCGGTACATATCCTCAACCGAAGCCGCCGGATGATGGAACCGTCCCGGAGACACAGCCCGCACCACATAGGCGAGACGGATCGTATCCCCGTCACGAGAGTCAACCGCCGTCAGGAAGCGGTCTTGCCGGAACTCGCTATGCTCCACATCGGTGTCCACATTCAACCAGTCAAAGCCGCCAATATCGCCGCCGCGCAGCAGGTTCGGATTATCAATCTCGAACCCTGCGGGCAGCGGGTCCGCCACCATCAACCGCGCTTCTGCTGTACCAAAGGGCACCACTTCCAGCACCACGACAAACCGCTCTCCGGTAGTGACACCATCGGAAGGGAACACAGCCACACCATCCTCGGTGTAATAGCTGCGTTTGATCGCATAGCCGTTGCCGGTTGCAGGCCCCGGCACCTCTGGCACCCCGTAAGCGGTCAGCGTCAGCGTGGTGGCTTTGCCCGACCCGTTCGCCACCGCAACTGTCTGGCCATCGCCTGCCTTCAGCACCCGCACCAACGGCCCGTCCACCGGCTGGCCGTTCAAGGTAATCCCCTCAACCCCCGGCCGGTCGATCAGCGCATTGGCCGCGAGCAGGGTCCAGGTTGCCTCTTGCGTGGACAGGCTGCGACCGTTGGGTTGCAAAGCCACCGCCAAGGCGTCGCGATCCAACACCTCTGACCCGGATTCGACAGCCAAAGTCAGAACCGCCGCAG
>JBFHGI010000662.1:0-1616 GCA_041583175.1 Pseudorhodobacter sp.
CGTCGAAGGCCTAGAGGCATGGCAAGACGCGCGCAGCGTCACAGCGCTCGTGGTGCTGCATGATGGCGCTCTGGTCGCCGAAGACTACCGGCTTGGCACCGGTGCCGAAGACCGCCGCATCTCGTGGTCGGTTGCGAAAAGCTATCTGTCAGCGCTGTTCGGCATCGTGATGGAGGAAGGCGCGATCCACTCGCTTGATGATCTGGTAACGCAATACGCGCCGGAGCTGATCGGCACCGCCTATGACGGGGTGACCGTCCGCGATGTGCTGACCATGCAATCCGGCGTCAAGTTCAACGAGGATTACCTCGATTTCTGGAGCGACATCAACAAAATGGGCCGCGTTCTGGCGCTGGGTCAATCCATGGATGGCTTTGCAAAGGGGCTTTATGAACGCGAGCGCACTCCCGGCACCGCTTGGCAGTATGTCTCGATCGATACGCATGTCCTCGGCATGGTGATCCGTGGGGCGACGGGCAGCACGATAACGGACCTGATGCAGGAAAAGCTGATTGGCCCGATGGGGTTGGAGCAGGCCCCCTATTACGTCACCGATGGCCTGGGGGAGCCGTTCGTGCTGGGCGGGCTGAACCTGATCACCCGCGATTACGCCCGCATGGGGCAGCTTTTCCTGAACCACGGGCGGCGCGGCAACACGCAGATCGTGCCGGAGATTTGGGCCAACCTCTCGACCACCCGGCAAGCCAATACGGCCGAAGGCGCGATTGGCTACGGCTATCAATGGTGGGTGCCAGAGGGGGCCGAGGATGGGGAATTTCTGGCGCGCGGTATCTATGGGCAATATATCTATGTCAACCGCCCGACTGGCGTGGTTATCGCCGTAAACGCGGCAGATCGTGGCTTTCGCGAACCCGGTGCCTATGAAAGCAACATCGCGATGTTTCGCAGGATTGCAGCAGGATACCGATAAGCCACGCCCCGCAGGATGACGAAAGGAAGACCGCAATGACAGATGCAAAAGCCGCCTCGATCAATGTTCTCGGCAGCGCGCTGGAGGGTTGCTCGACCACGCCCCTGACCGGATTTTTCCGCAATGGCTGCTGTGACACCGGCCCCGCCGATCACGGCGCCCATACGGTTTGCGCGGTGATGACGGCTGAATTTCTGGCCCTGTCGAAATATCTTGGCAACGATCTTTCCACCCCGCGCCCCGAGTTCGGCTTTGCGGGGCTCAAACCCGGCGACCGTTGGTGCCTTTGTGCGGGCCGCTTCCTGCAAGCCCATGACGAAGGCGCGGCCCCTTTGGTCAACCTTGCCGCCACCCATATCCGCACGCTGGAGATTTTGCCGCTGGACGTGCTGCAACGCTACGCTTTGCCCTAGAAAGCGCCGCACATGGCACCGACCCTGCCCGCGCCAGGCGACTGTTCCTGAAAGCCCGTGACCTTGCAGAATCGCCGCAGTTTGCCTCCTGCATGTTTGCCCGATCCCAGCTCGACGCTATGGCGGTCAGGTAATCCCTGCGACAGCTTTGCGCTTGCCTCAATAGCGCACGGGGCGTAACGCTGCGGCATGACCCTCGCCCGTTTTCCCATCACGCCAGAGCAGATTGACCTTGTGGTCGAACGCTTCTATGCGCGCGTGCGGGTGCATCC
>JBFHGI010000663.1:0-1615 GCA_041583175.1 Pseudorhodobacter sp.
ATCAGACAACACGCGCGGCATTCTGTTCATGGCGATTGCCATGGCGACCTTTACGGTCAATGACACGTTCATGAAATCGGTGACGCAGGTCTTGCCCTTGTCGCAGGCGATTGCGATGCGCGGGGCGATGACGCTGGCGGCACTGCTTTTGATTGCGCGTGCGATGGGTATTTCCTCGCTTGCCATTCCTGTCGAGGACCGCAAGTTGCTGAGCTGGCGCACTTTGGCCGAGCTTTGCGCTACTATAACTTTCCTTTTGGCCCTGCGGCAAATGCCGCTCGCGAATATCTCGGCCATTCTGCAATCCTTGCCTTTGGCGGTTACGCTCGGGGCGGCGTTGGCGTTGAAAGAACCGGTGGGTTGGCGGCGGATGACGGCGATTGCCATTGGTTTCGGCGGGGTGCTGCTGATCGTGCGGCCGGGAACTGAGGGGTTCAACATCTGGTCGGTGGTGGCCCTGATCTCGGTTGCCTTTGTGGTGGTGCGGGATCTGACGACAAGGCAGTTTTCGCGCGGGCTGCCCTCGGTCACCATTGCAATCTACACTTCGATCGCGGTGACCTTGATGGGCATCGGCGGGCTGGCGGTCGAGGATTGGACTGCGGTGGAACCGAAGGTATTGGCCTTGCTCGCGGGCGCATCGGTGATGTTGATCATGGGATATCTGTTCATCGTCATGGCGATGCGGGTCGGGGATGTTGCGGTGGTGGCGCCTTTCCGGTATTCGGCGCTGATCTGGGCGATTTTGCTGGGCTGGCTGTTCTTTGACGACTTCCCGAAGGGGCTGACACTGCTGGGGGCGGCGATTGTTGTGGCGACCGGGCTTTATACCTATTTGCGCGAGCATCAGTTACAGCGTCGCATCGCTGCCAGCAAAGCCTCGATGACCGGAACGGCGACCCCGGACAGATAGCCGCGCGCGAAGGCGGGGTGTGTTGACATCCGGCGCGACTCCCCCTATACGCCGCCTCACCCGACGTGTGCGCAAGCATGTCCGAAGGTCTCAAAGACTGAAGTGGTCATGATCCGGGCCTTCAACTGCCCCGATCCTCTGGAATTCCACCGCACCGTCACCCGCAAGGGCGACGACTGCGGTTTTGGTGTTTTGTGAAGGCACAAGATGCCGTCGAGAAGCAGTGTGCCGGGATAGATCCGGTGCGAGTATTGACAGTTGCAACACGAGGAACGTGAATGCCAACGATCCAACAGCTAATCCGCAAGCCGCGCGAACCGCGCGTCACGCGGTCCAAGTCCCAGCACTTGGAATCCTGCCCCCAGAAACGCGGCGTATGCACCCGCGTTTACACAACCACCCCGAAGAAGCCGAACTCGGCTATGCGGAAAGTCGCAAAAGTGCGTCTGACCAATGGTTTCGAAGTTATCAGCTACATTCCGGGCGAAAAGCACAACCTGCAAGAGCACTCTGTTGTTCTGATCCGCGGCGGCCGTGTGAAAGACCTTCCGGGTGTCCGTTACCACATCCTGCGCGGTGTGCTGGATACCCAAGGTGTTAAAGATCGTCGTCAACGCCGTTCGAAATACGGCGCGAAGCGTCCGAAGTGAGGAATTAAAACATGTCACGTCGTCACGCCGCTGAAAAACGCGAGATTCTACC
>JBFHGI010000664.1:0-1614 GCA_041583175.1 Pseudorhodobacter sp.
CAAATGCTGGCCACATCGACCACGGTGCCCGTGACATTGGACATCTGCGTTATCGCCACCAGCTTGGTGCGCGGGCCGATCGCGTCAATCACCGACTGCGGGTCCAGATCACCATTGGCATCGCAATCCACCCATTTCAGCACCACGCCCATGCGTTCGCGCAGGAAATGCCACGGCACGATATTGGCGTGATGTTCCAGAATGGACAGCACCACCTCATCCCCCGCCTGAAACCGCGGCGCGGCCCAGGCGTAGGAAATCAGGTTGATGCCTTCGGTGGTGCCGGTGGTAAAGACGATGTGATCTTCCGAAGGCGCGTTGAGGAACCGCGCCACCTTGCCACGCACCGCCTCATACTTGTCGGTCGCAAGGTTGGACAGGTAATGCAGCCCGCGATGCACATTGGCATATTCATGGGCATAGCCTTGGGTAATGGCATCAATCACCACCTGCGGTTTTTGCGCCGAGGCACCATTGTCCAGATAAACCAACGGCTTGCCGTTCACTTCCCGCGACAGGATCGGGAAATCGGCGCGAATTTTGGTGACATCAAACATGGGTCATGCTCCGCCCGGGGCGGCGCCGAACAGCAACGCGAAGATGAAGGCCAGCACTGTCGCCGCAGCGAAAATCGTGACCAGAATGCCCACAAATGTCAGCCCGAGCGAGCGGAACCCGTGCAGCGTGGCGACGAAATTGGTCAGCAGCCAGAAAAACAGGACCAAGCCCACCAGCCCGATCATATCGCCCAAGGCGGGCACCAGCGATTGCACCACCAGTTGCACCACCTGCACGCAGAGCAGGATGAACTGCAGCCAGGCCACCAGCAACACCGTTTGGTCCAGCGTGCCATGCCCGCCACGCCAGCGCCCGACCTTATGGATCGCATGCACCGAAACCAGCAGCACCACCCATTGCAGAATTGCAGTACGCACGGGGCTTGCCATCGCAGCGCCCCAGAAATCCTGCGCCTCGGCAGGCATCATCGCAAAGCTGATATGGGTCAGCAAGGTAGAGCCGACCGCCATCAGCATCAAGGCAATCCACCCGACGATCGGGGCAAAACCGATGTTCATGATGCTACGGGCACCGTCGCGCGGGGCACGGATCGTATCGCGCGCCATGCTCAGCAATTGGGCCAGACTAAGCTCCATCCCTTAACGCTCCACTTCCATCAACATCGTGATCCACATGGTCAGAAACCCCAAGCCGACAAGCCCGCCAACGATGGTCAACCCGGTCGAGGGGCCGACAAACCCTGCCAGCAAGCCTTGAAACAACATGGCGGGGCTGACCGCCAGCATGGCCCAGAACAGCGCCAGCCGGGCAGAGATGCCCTGCCCTTTCCCACCCATCGCACGCGCAACCAAGTGGCTGATCGCGGCCAGCGCATAGGCGAATAGCGGCACCAGAAACAGCGTCGCCATCAAGGCCCCCGCCATCCGCGCCTCCAACGGCACCGAAGGGTCAAGGAAAGCCGCGCGCGACAGCGCAGGCGTCTGCGCCACGAACATCAGCAGGCAGGCCCCCATCAACAGCGCCAGCAACTGCGGCTCGCTGACGCCCTGCTCCAGCCGCGCGCGGATCACCTTGCGCGGCCGGGTCCAGGATCGG
>JBFHGI010000665.1:0-1607 GCA_041583175.1 Pseudorhodobacter sp.
AAAAGATCGAGGATTATGCCGCGTTCTTTCCCGAAGGCATGACCTATGTGATCCCCTACGACACCACGCCTTTCGTGGAGATCTCGATCGAAGAAGTGCAGAAAACGCTTTTGGAAGCGATTGTTCTGGTGTTCTTCGTGATGCTTTTGTTCCTGCAAAACCTGCGCGCCACGCTCATTCCGACTTTGGCTGTGCCTGTGGTTATCCTCGGGACTTTTGCGGTTCTTGGGGCCTTTGGCTATACAATCAACGTGTTGACGATGCTGGCGCTGGTTCTGGCAATCGGTTTGCTGGTGGATGACGCAATCGTCGTGGTCGAAAACGTCGAACGTATCATGGAGGAAGAGGGCCTTTCACCCGTCGAGGCAACCCGCAAATCGATGGACCAGATCACAGGCGCGCTGGTGGGCATTGCGCTGGTGATTTCTGCGGTGTTCATTCCGATGGCGTTTTTCGGCGGCTCCACAGGCGTGATTTACCGGCAGTTTTCGGTGACAATCGTTTCGGCGATGATGCTGTCTGTCCTTGTGGCACTGACGCTGACGCCTGCGCTTTGCGCAACCCTGTTGAAAAGCAAGGATGCCCATCACACCTCGCGGGGGCCGTTTGGTCTGTTCAACCGTGGCTTTAACAAGCTGGCAGGCGGCTACGGCTGGACGGTAAATTACGTTATCCGGCGTCCGCTGCGGATGCTTCTTCTCTATGGGTTCATGGGGGCGGGGATTGTCTGGCTGTTCATGCAAACCCCAACCGGCTTTTTGCCCGATGAAGATCAGGGCATCATGCTGGCCCTTGTACAGGGCCCCTCGGGCACAACGGCTGAAAACACGCAAAAGGCCACGCAGCAAATTCAGGATCACTTTCTGAACGCTGAAAAAGACAACGTCGAGTCCGTGTTCAGCGTGGTCGGGTTTTCCTTTGCTGGTGCGGGCCAGAACAATGGCCTTGCCTTTGTCCGCCTCAAGGATTGGGAAGAGCGTGCAGCACCCTCGCAATCGGTTCAGGCCATTGCGGGCCGCGCCTTCCCTGCGATGATGGGTATTCAAGAGGCGATGGCATTTCCCATCGTGCCGCCCGCTGTAACCGAGCTTGGCAACGTGTCGGGCTTTGACTTTTATCTGCAAGCGCAGGCTGGCCAGACGCATGAGCAGTTGCTGGAAGCCCGCAACACGGTTCTGGGCATGGCCGCGCAAAGCCCGCTGATTGCCTCTGCCCGCCCTTCGGGGCTAGAGGATGCCACGCAGTTCAAGCTGGATATCGACTGGCAGGCTGCCGGTGCGATGGGTGTGTCGCCGGCGAATGTCGGCACCACGCTCGCGATTGCGATGGCTGGCACCTATGTCAATGACTTCAACGACAACGGCCGCACCAAACGCGTCTATGTGCAAGGTGAGGCCGAAGCACGCGCCACCCCTTCCGATTTGCAAAGATGGCGGGTGCGCAACGCCTCTGGTGATCTGGTGCCTTTCTCCAACTTCTCGACCGAGCAGTGGGTCTATGGCCCGCAAGGTCTGAACCGGTACAACGGTACACCTTCCATGCAAATTCAGGGGTCCCCTGCGCCGGATGTCTCTACCGGCGAAGCGATGCTGGAGATCGAGCGGATT
>JBFHGI010000666.1:0-1607 GCA_041583175.1 Pseudorhodobacter sp.
ATACGCGGCAAACCCATCGCCGCCGCTAGACGAATCCAGTTCGCGGCCCCCCATACGCTTTCATTCGACAGGCCGATCGAGCGGATTTTGCCTTCCTCTACCAGCCTACCCGCCGATTGCAGCACATCTGTCATATCCGCAAAAATCTCGGACGGCGGCGTGGTTTGCGGCGCATAGGCCCATATCTTTCGGAAATGATACGATCCGCGATTGGGCCAGTGAATCTGGAACAGGTCGATGTAATCCGTTTTGAGCCGTTTGAGAGAAGCCTCCACCGCCTCTCGCAAAACGGCACCCGTGACGGCCGCACCGTCGCGCACATAGCGGCTACCCTCGCCTGTGACCTTGGTCGCCAGCACGACTTTGTCGCGCCCGCCGTTGCGTTCGAACCAATTGCCGATCACCTCTTCTGTGCGACCGATTGTTTCGGACCGTACGGGATTGGTCGGATACATTTCTGCCGTATCCCAAAAATTCAGCCCATGCTCCAAGGCCATGGCGATCTGGTCATGGCCCTCGCTTTCGGTGTTTTGTCCGCCCCAGGTCATCGTACCCAAGCAATATTCGGACACCATAAGCCCAGTGGAGCCAAGCGGGATCTGTTTCATGGGTTACCTTTCCGGTTATGCGGTTGCCGCAATCTTCTGCGCGCAAGGTTGCATCATTTCGACAGCGGCGCAAGCGAAGCAAGGCCCTGCCGGGCAGCCCTCCTCTGTGAATGAATCCAAATGCTTAGTGTTGTTTACAAAAAGCGGATGACACGGCCTAGCCGTGCGTCACGCAAATGTCAGCCTGCGCCGAACGCGCCAGAACCCGCCGCGCATTGGGGATGTCATTGCCCATGGCACGGGCAATCGCCGCGTCGTCAGGCAGGCCGAAACTGCGCCAACGCGCGATAAGCCGGCGCTCCAGCTCTGCCAAGGGTACGGAGATTTGTACGGTCACGTCCCAAAAGGGGGCCAAGCGGTCCCAAGGGGCCTCATCCAGCAAAAGATAATTGCCTTCAACGATCAGAATGCGGTCCGAGGGAGCAACCATCGCGGCCCCCGCCACGGCCACATCGCGCGCCCGATCAAAACGCGGGATAAAAACCTCATCTTCGATCTGCAACCGTGTCAGCATCGCTGAAAACCCCGGCACATCAAAGGTTTCCGGCGCGCCTTTCCGGTCAAGCAACCCGCGCGCCTGCAGGATGGAGTTGTCCAGATGGAACCCGTCCATCGGTACCACAGCAGCCCCCTCAATCTGCCCCGCCAGATCTTCGGCCAACGTGGATTTCCCGGCCCCCGGCGGCCCAGCAACGGCGACAAGCAGCCGTCGCCCCGCAACCTTGGGAAGCGCCGAGATCGCGGTGCGAATCTCACTCAGATCAGGGGTCATGCAATCCTCTTCAGCAGTATCGCCATATCCAGCATCCGGTTGGAAAAGCCCCATTCGTTGTCATACCAGCCGAACACCCGCAGCATTCCGCCCTGGGTGACCCGCGTTTCTGGGCATGCCATCACGATGCTTTCCCGCCGCGCCCGCAAATCAGTGGACACAAGCGCCTTATCGGTGGCCCCGATCACCCCGCGTGCTGCGCGAAAGGTCGCATTCACATCAGCCAC
>JBFHGI010000667.1:0-1606 GCA_041583175.1 Pseudorhodobacter sp.
AGGGGGGCTAGCCCCCCTGCCTCCGCTGCTCAGTGAAGATGTGAAGGCGCTTCCACACCCTGCCTCCGCTCGGCCCAGGCCTGCCTCAGGATCTGCCAGCTCGAACTCAGGAACAGCCCCGCCATAATCGCTGCCACCGTCAGGTCGGGCCAGCCGCTCTGCGTACCCCAAACCCCCATCGCCGCGATCATCACCGCGATATTGCCAATCGCATCATTGCGGGAACAGAGCCAGACCGAGCGGATATTGGCATCCCCATCCTTGTACTTCACCAACAGCAGAACGGACGCGAGGTTCGCAAGCAGTGCCAGAAAGCCGATGGCGCCCATCACAGGGGCTTCGGGCGTGCCAGAGACAAACACGGCGAACACCGTGCTGCCGAAAATCCAAAGCCCCATCAGCAGGAGCGAAACCCCTTTGGCCAAAGCGGCCAGACTGCGGGTCGCCAGTGGTGCGCCGATAACAGCCAGCGAAATCCCGTAGGTCAGCGCATCGGCAAAGAAATCCAACGCATCGGCTTGCAGCGCCTTCGACTGTGCGGCACGTCCCGCGGCCATCTCAATGCCGAACATGGCAGCATTGATGGCGATCACCGCCCAAAGACGGCGTTTATAGGCGGCAGACATGCCGTCGAATTTTTTGTCATGGCCACAGCATGCAGACATTCTGGCAATTCCTTCTTGCGACTTCACTTCGATTCGCTATTGATAATTGCTCTAGTCGCTAGAGGTTCAAGAGGTATCTCCATGTTTTCCATAGGTCAGCTTGCGGCCCGGTCCGGCGTCAAAGTGCCAACGATCCGCTATTATGAAGAGGTGGGCCTTCTGGCCGAACCGGGGCGCAATGCGGGTAATCAGCGGCGCTATGACACTGCGGCGCTGGAACGGCTCAGCTTCATCCGCCATGCGCGGGAATTGGGCTTCTCGGTCGAAGATATCCGCGCGCTGATCGAGATGAGCGCCCATCCCGAACAACCCTGCGCCGCGCTGGACCAGATTGCCCGCGACCAGCTTGCCACCACCCGCGCCCGCATCGCACGTTTGCAGCGGCTGGAGGCGGAATTGCAGCGCATTGTCTCAAACTGTGATGGCGGCCATGTCGGAGACTGTTCGGTTCTGGCTGCCCTTGGCGATCACACCCAATGCGCAGGGCCACATGCAGCCCCAACCGGTGCCACCGGATCAGCCGATGAGCGCCCGCAGCAAAACGCCGCCGACGAACACCGCATTTGCCAGCAGCAGAGCCATAACCGCCAGTGAGCCGAGATCTTTGGCATCCCGCGCCGCTTCCGACCAATGCGGCGAGACGTGATCGACCAGCGTCTCGATCGCTGTGTTCAGGGCCTCTACCGCAACCAGAACACACCAGAGAATGACAAAACCCAAGAAGGCCCAGACGGGGGCATCGGCAGCCTGGAACAGCAGCAAGACGACAGGCAGGCCCAGAACCTCATGCCGGAAAGCGGTCTCGGCCCATAGTCTGCGAAGTCCTGCAAAGGAATAGCTTGCGGCAGCAAACAGATGGCGCAGGCCCGTCACGCGGTCGGGGCGCGGGCGCGGCGCGCTCGGATCAGGTTTCATCAGGATGGCAGCTTCCAATCAGGTCC
>JBFHGI010000668.1:0-1602 GCA_041583175.1 Pseudorhodobacter sp.
AAGGGCAGCATGGCGATTGTGATGGTCGAGCAATATTTCGACTTTGCCTATAACCTCGCCGATCAGGTCTATGTGCTGCGGCGCGGAGAAGTCGCGATCAATGACCGCAAATCCGCCCTACCCCGCGATGCCCTGCGGGCGGAGGTTTCGGTGTAACGGCCAATAAAAAAACGCGGCCCAGGAAGGCCGCGTTTTCCGTTTTGTCTGCTGGCGCTTAGGCCAGATCGGTGCGACCAAAGTTCATCACTTTGGTCCATGCGGCCACGAAATCCTGCACAAAGCGCGCCTCATTGCCCTTGCAGGCGTAGACTTCGGCAATCGCCCGCAGTTGCGAGTTGGAACCGAACACGAGATCAGCGCGTGTGCCGGTCCATTTCTTCTTACCTGTCTTGGCGCAGCGTCCGTCAAAGACATTGGCGCTGGCATCGGTTGGCACCCAAGCGGTAGACATATCCATCAGATTCACGAAGAAATCTGTGGTCAGGCTGCCGGGACGGTCGGTCAGCACACCATGGGCAGCCCCGCCGACATTGCCGCCAATCATCCGCAACCCGCCAACCAGAACGGTCATTTCCGGTGCGGTCAGCGTCAGAAGTTGCGCACGATCGACCAACAACTCCTCGGCCGACACGGAATAGCTGCCTTTAAGGTAATTGCGGAACCCGTCTGCAATCGGCTCCATCACCTCAAAGCTTTCCACATCGGTCTGCTCTTGGGTTGCGTCAGTCCGGCCCGGTGTGAACGGCACTTCGACTGTATGGCCAGCGGCTTTGGCCGCCGCTTCCACCGCCGCAACACCGCCCAGCACGATCAGATCGGCCAGCGAGATTTTCTTGACCCCGGTGTTGAAGCCGGCCTGAATGCCTTCCAGCACTGACAGAACGCGCGCCAGTTGCTCGGGCTGATTCGCTTCCCAATCCTTTTGCGGTGCCAGACGGATGCGCGCGCCATTGGCCCCGCCCCGCTTGTCCGACCCACGATAGGTTGAGGCCGAGGCCCAAGCCGTTTGCACCAGTTCCGCGCCCGTCAGGCCCGAAGCCAAGATCTTGGCTTTCAGATCGGCAATATCGGCAGCATCGGCCAGCGGGTGATCGACCGCAGGCACCGGATCTTGCCAGATCAGATCTTCTGCCGGAACCTCTGGCCCCAGATACAAGGCTTTCGGCCCGCTGTCGCGGTGGGTCAGCTTGAACCAAGCCCGCGCGAAGGCATCGGCAAATTCATCCGGATTTGCGTGGAAATGACGCGAGATTTTCTCATAAGCCGGGTCCATCCGCAGCGACATATCGGCAGTGGTCATCATCGGTGCGTGACGCTTGGACGGGTCATGCGCATCGACGACCATATGCTCTGGTCGCACGTCTTTGGCACGCCATTGATGCGCACCGGCAGGGGATTTCACCAATTCCCACTCATAGCCGAACAGCACGTCGAAATAGCCCATATCCCATTTCGTCGGGTTGGGTTTCCACGCGCCCTCAATGCCAGAGGTAATGGAATCATAGTCCTTGCCCGAGCCATGTGTCGACAGCCAGCCAAGGCCCATTGCTTCCATCGGGGCGGCTTCGGGCTCTGCGCCCACAGCCGAAGCAGGGCCGTTGC
>JBFHGI010000669.1:0-1597 GCA_041583175.1 Pseudorhodobacter sp.
AACTCGCTTGGATCAGGGGTGATCTTGGATGCGGGCGGGTTGGTGATGTCGAATTTTCACGTTGTCGGTGAGGCGACGGACATTCGCGTCGTGCTGACAGACCGGCGTGAGTTCGCCGCGACTGTCATCATGGCCGATGAAGAGGCCGATCTGGCCTTGTTGCAACTGGACGGAGCGCATGACCTGCCGCATTTGTCTCTCCGCCGCAGTGATGAGGTCGAAGTCGGTGAGTTAGTGCTGGCAATCGGAAACCCTTTCGGGGTTGGTCAGACTGTTTCGAGCGGTATCGTTTCCGGGTTGGCGCGGTCTTCGGCGTCTTTGGGGCGGGGCTATTTCATCCAGACCGATGCGCCGGTCAACCCCGGTAATTCGGGCGGGGCCCTGATAGACATGGCGGGGCGTTTGATTGGCATCAACACCGCGATCATCACGCAGTCCGGCGGCTCTAACGGTGTTGGGTTTGCGATCCCGTCCGATCTGGTGGCGCAAATGATGTCGCAAGCAGCTGCCGGGCAAGAGAGTTTTGTGCGGCCATGGGCGGGCGTGTCTGGTCAGACGGTGGATGCACAAATGGCCGAAGCTTTGGGGATGGCTCGGCCCATAGGCATTGTCTTGGATGAGTTGCACGCAGACAGCCCCTTCGGCAAAGCTGGCCTGCTTCCCGGCGATGTGATCGTGCAATTGGATGGGGCCGATGTGAACAGCCCGCAAGAGATCATGTTCCGTTTGGCCGTTGCAGGCGTGGGCAAGCAGGTCTCTGTTGCCTATATCCGCGGTGGCGAGGCGCAAACCACCGAAGTGGACTTGATCGCCCCACCCCAATCGGCAGAGCGCAGGGCCGTTACCATTACGAATGGCGGCCTCGTCGGGTTGACCGTGGCGCAGATCGACCCAGCGCTGATGTCCGAGATGGGGCTGCCCCTATCCGCGACAGGCGTCGTCATCACAGACATTGAGGGTCGCTTGCAGCTTTCTGGAATGAGGGTGGGCGACATTATCCTAGGCATCAATGGTGTGGCCATCACCTCACCCGATGATGTAACGGCACAGGCCGCCAACGGCGGGCGGAGTTGGTCCATTGATTTGTTGCGGGGCGGTCAGCAACTGCGTCTTCGGTTTCGACTGTGATGCGGCCGCTTCCTAAACTGGGCAGGACAGCGTAATCTGCTTCTATGCCAGATTTGTTTGACCAAACACCCCAGATGAAAGCTGACGGCCCGCGCCCCTTGGCGGATCGGTTGCGGCCGCGCAAGCTGTCAGAGGTAATCGGGCAAGCGAAAGTGCTTTCGCCCGAGGGACCTTTGGGCGCCATGCTGGCCTCTGGTTCTTTGTCGTCACTTATCCTGTGGGGGCCGCCGGGCGTGGGCAAGACCACCATAGCGCGGCTGCTGGCGGATGAGACTGACCTGAGCTTCGTGCAGATATCTGCGATTTTTACGGGTGTGCCCGATCTGCGCAAAGTGTTTGAGGCCGCAAAGCTAAGGCGGCAGAATGGCAAGGGCACCTTGCTGTTCGTGGATGAGATTCACCGCTTCAACAAGGCTCAGCAGGATGGCTTTCTACCTTATATGGAGGATGGCACGATCCTTTTGGTGGG
>JBFHGI010000670.1:0-1593 GCA_041583175.1 Pseudorhodobacter sp.
GGCAACCGGCGGTTATGGCCGCGCCTATTTCAGCGCCACCTCGGCCCATACCTGCACCGGCGATGGTAATGGCATGGTCGCGCGTGCGGGCCTGCCGCTGCAAGATATGGAATTCGTGCAGTTCCACCCGACCGGCATTTACGGCTCCGGCTGTCTGATCACAGAAGGCGCGCGTGGCGAAGGCGGTTATCTGACCAACTCGGAAGGCGAGCGGTTCATGGAACGCTATGCGCCGACCTATAAAGACCTCGCAAGCCGCGATGTGGTCAGCCGCTGCATGACGATCGAAATCCGCGAAGGTCGTGGTGTTGGCCCGAACAAGGACCACATCCACCTGAACCTGAACCACCTGCCCAAGGAAACGCTGGACCTGCGCTTGCCGGGCATTTCGGAATCCGCCCGCATCTTTGCTGGCGTCGATCTGCAAAAAGAGCCGATCCCGGTGCTGCCGACCGTGCATTACAACATGGGCGGTATTCCGACCAACTACTTTGGTGAGGTGTTGAATCCGACCAAGGACAACCCGGATGCCATCTTCCCCGGCCTGATGGCTGTGGGCGAGGCAGGCTGCGCCTCGGTGCATGGGGCGAACCGCCTCGGCTCCAACTCCTTGATCGACCTCGTGGTATTCGGTCGCGCGGCCGCCATCCGTGCGGGCGAGATTGTGAACCCCAAGGACCGGAATGAGCCTGTGAACAAAGGCGAAGTTGACAAAGCTCTTGGCCGTTTCGACGCCGTGCGCCACGCCAACGGCTCGGTGCCGACCGCCGATCTGCGGCTTGAGATGCAAAAGACAATGCAGGCAGATGCCGCCGTGTTCCGCACCGACAAGACGCTGGCCGAAGGCGTGGTGAAGATGACCGCCATCGCCGCCAAGATGGATGACCTGAAGGTCACGGATCGTTCGATGGTCTGGAACTCTGACCTGATGGAAACGCTGGAACTGGGCAACCTGATGCCCAACGCCCTTGCCACCATCGTTGCCGCCGAGGCCCGCAAGGAATCCCGTGGTGCCCATGCGCATGAGGATTACCCCGACCGCGACGACAAGAACTGGCGCGTCCACTCCCTCGCCCATGTGGTTGGCAACAAGGTCACGCTGTCCACCCGCCCCGTGCATATGGACCCATTGACCAAGCAGGAAGATGGCGGGATCGATCTGAAAAAGATCGCGCCGAAAGCGCGGGTGTATTGATGCGCCAAGCGCCGATCCTTGCTGCTGCCTTGGCCTTGCTTGCCGGTTGTGTTGCCCCTGGCAGCATGCCCGACACGCCTGCGCAACGGGCAGAGGCGGTGATCGGCGCGTCGCTTGTCGGGACAGCCCCTCAGCATCTGATGCCCCGCATTGCAGATTGCGCGGCGGCGAACGCAACCGAGGCCGAGGTGGATCAGCTGCAATCGGCCATTGATCTGGCCCCCAATGCCGCGACGCGACGCACCTCTCGCGCGATTATCTGGCGGGCGGAAACGCAAGCCTGCCTGACGCGTAACGGCATAGTTCTGGTTAACCGGTAGGGCCCCATGATCCGCATCCTTTCTGCCTGTCTTTTGCTTTCGGCCTGTGTTTCCTCCAACCCGGTGGAGGCTGTGGCA
>JBFHGI010000671.1:0-1588 GCA_041583175.1 Pseudorhodobacter sp.
GCGCCTCCCGCGCGCTCATCGCATCGGCGCCGCGCGACACCCGCTGCAATAGCATCGTCTGCCGCGCCTCGGCCACCAGATTGCCCGCGTCATTGCTGGCCGAGCCATCAACCCCCAGCCCCACCTTTACGCCCGCATCCCGCATCGCCCGCAACGGTGCAATCCCCGACCCGAGCCTGCAATTCGAACAGGGGCAATGCGCCACGCCTGTCCGGCTTCTCGCAAAAAGATCAATCTCTTGCGTGTCAAGCTTCACGCAATGCGCATGCCAGACGTCATCGCCCACCCAGCCCAGATCTTCGGCATATTGCCCGGGTCGGCAGCCGAATTTTTCCAGGGAATAGGCGATATCCTCGTCATTCTCGGCCAGATGCGTGTGCAGCATCACACCCTTGTCGCGTGCCAGCAACGCCGCATCGCGCATCAAATCGCGGCTCACCGAAAACGGCGAGCAAGGGGCTATCCCCACCCGCACCATCGCCCCCTCACGCGCGTCGTGGAACCGGTCCACCACGCGGATGCAATCTTCCAGAATTGCCGCTTCACGTTCCACCAGCGCATCGGGGGGCAGCCCGCCGTCACTGACCCCGATGCTCATCGCGCCGCGTGTAGGGTGAAAGCGCAGGCCAACTTCACGCGCCGCCTCAATCGTATCATCCAGCCGCGCGCCATTCGGATACATATACAAATGGTCCGAGGTCATCGTGCAGCCGGTCAGCGCCAGTTCCACCAAACCCACTTGGGCCGAGGTGAAAATCTCTTCCGGCCCGAAGCGCGCCCAGATCGGGTAAAGCGTTTTCAGCCACCCAAACAGCAAGGCATCCTGCCCCCCCGGCACCGCCCGCGTCAGGGTCTGGTAAAGATGATGATGCGTGTTCACCAATCCCGGCGTCACCACGCAGCCTTTCGCATCAATCACCGCTCCGTTGGTAGCCAGCCCCTGCCCGACCGCAGCAATCACGCCATCCCGTATCAGGATATCAGCACCCGCCAACTCCCTGCGTGCGGCGTCCATAGTGACAACGAAATCGGCGTTTTTGATCAGAATTTCAGGCATGCGGCTTTCCCTTTTACACCACCCCCTTCGGTGGATCGGGAAACCGGTGCGTGACAGAAGGGGGATGAAGGACTCACGCTGGCTGTATCAATTTAACGCAGGACGCAGCCTAGTTAAACTGCCAAGTGGTCTGAATATCCTCGCCCACACGCACTTGCGACACCAGACGCAGGCGCGGTGCCTCCGCCAATGCGGCAAGACCAAGCGGCCCCATGGCGGCCCGCCCCTCTTCACCGATCAGCGCACCAGCGGTAAAGGTAATGAGGTCGTCAACCAACCCCGCGCGGATTAACGCAGCGGCCAAACCCGCACCGCCTTCGCAAAACACCCGTGTAACGCCTTGATGTGCCAGCTCCGCCATTGCGGCCCGCAGGTCCAGATGCCCCCCTGCTGCAGGAATTGCGAACAGCTTCGCCCCCGCAGCCGCCCACGCCTTCCCGTCAGCCTTTGGCCCATGGAACAGCCAAACCGGATTTTCCCGCGCCGTCTGCCCCAATCGCCCATTGGCCGCAGAGCGCAAACCGCCATCAA
>JBFHGI010000672.1:0-1583 GCA_041583175.1 Pseudorhodobacter sp.
CATGAGCCGCATGATCTGAAACCCGGCCAGAATGTGCTGGTCTGGGGGGCATCGGGCGGTTTGGGCTCTTATGCGATCCAGTTGATCAATGCGGCAGGTGGCAATGCGATTGGTGTGATCTCGGAAGAGGACAAGCGCGAGTTCGTCATGGGCTTGGGCGCGAAAGGCGTCATCAACCGCAAGGATTTCAAGTGCTGGGGGCAGTTGCCCAAGGTCAACACACCCGAATATAAGGAGTGGTTCACCGAAGCGCGCAAATTCGGCAAGGCGATCTGGGACATCACCGGCAAGGGCAATAACGTCGATATGGTGTTCGAGCACCCCGGCGAGGCGACTTTCCCCGTCTCGACACTGGTGTGCAAAAAAGGTGGCATGGTCGTCATCTGTGCGGGCACGACCGGCTTTAATTGCACGTTTGATGTGCGCTATCTGTGGATGCATCAAAAGCGCATTCAGGGCAGCCACTTTGCGCATCTGAAACAGGCGTCCTCGGCCAATAAGCTGATGCTGGAACGTCGCCTTGATCCCTGCATGTCCGAAGTCTTTCCTTGGGCCGATATCCCCGCGGCCCATATGAAAATGCGCCGGAATGAGCATAAGCCCGGCAATATGTCGGTTCTGGTGCAATCGCCGCGCACCGGGTTGCGGACCTTTGAGGATACGCTGGAAGCCAGCAAAAGCCGCTAAACGCTTGTTTTTGAGAATGTGAAGCCGTCGCCCTTGTTTCGGGGTGGCGGCTTTTCGCTTGCGTCGGGCTTTCTCGTATGTGGTTACTATTTATTGACGGATGGGTAGCTAAGTTGAGTTGAAGCTGGTCCGTGACCAACTGCGTGTGACTTCGTTCAACATTGGGGGCGCGATGCGCCATGACTGGATTCTAAGCGTGTTGTCCGACTTGCGGACATATGCGAATGCGAATGACCTGCCGGTTCTGGCAGATCAGGTGACTGCTTTGCTTCATGTAGCGGAGCAGGAAATCGGGGCGGGCTCGGGGCCGACTTCGTCGGGGCTGGAGGTGCAGTTGGCCTCGCTGGCGGAAAAGCGGCGACGCGCGCATTGAAGCGATCGCGAAATTGTGTCGATTGTGGCCTGAATAGGGGCGCTCTCGCTGGTCTTGCCGCATTCGCTTGGCTATGGTCGCGCCATGAATATTCCAGCACTTACCTTCTCGGAAGATCAGGCAGAGGCCTGGGACAGGCTTGCCGATCAGCTTCGGGGGATGGGAATCGATCTGGATGATGCCAGCCTGACCCCCGGAGCGGAAGGCAAGGCCAGTGTGATGGCCATTGTGGGTAAGGCAGGGTCGGGGAAAACCATGCTGCTTGCCAGCCTGTACAAGGCGATGGTTGCGGCGGGAGTTGATGTCGTCTCGGGCGATTACGAAGGCAAGAAGCGCAAGGATCGGCGGACCTTGGCGATTTTGGCGCCGACCAACAAAGCGGCCTCGGTTTTGCGGTTGCGGGGCGTACCAGCGACGACAATTCACCGTATATTGTATACTCCGCTTTATGATCCACAATATGAGATGATTGCTGAATGGTTGGCGGGAAACGGCCCGCGGCCAGTGGTAGAGGGGTTGAGCG
>JBFHGI010000673.1:0-1567 GCA_041583175.1 Pseudorhodobacter sp.
AGCCCGCGCAGGGTCGCGCGGTCGCCGGGTTCAGAAATCAGAACCACCCGCATACCAGAGCCATTCTTCTCGTTGAAATGCACGAAGGGCGGCTCGTAATGGTCAAATTCCACCAGGGCGAGCGGCAGGGTCACTTCGATGCCGGCTTCTTCTTCGGTGATGGTCTCCAGGCCAAGTTCAGCGATGATGGCGTTTTTCTCGGCGAAGATCTGTGCGCGCTGCTTTGTGGTCATGACGCCTGTCGGCTCATATCCTTTGGCTTCTTGCCAAGCGGCCATAGAGGCGCGGGTGCCGCGACCAAAAGCGCCGTCAATTGCAGCGTCATAAAAGCCGAACCATTGCAGGGCCGATTGCAGCTCGCGGCGTTCGTCGCGGTTCAGCGCTGCTTCGGAGCGTTGAGCTTCTGCTACGGTTTCTTCCGGCTCTACCACGGGTTGCGGCGCGAGGGGGGCGGCAGGCTCGGCGGCGGGCGCGTCGATCGCGGCGGTTTCAACTGGTGCGACCGTTGCATCTGTGGTGATACCGGGCGTTGCGGTTTCTGTAGTGGTGCCCATCACGGGGGCAGAAGCAGGGTCCGCGCCGATGGGCCAGAAGGCTTGGCGGAACAATTCGCCGCCCGCGATAAAGCTGTCCGAGGGAATCAGGTTATCGCGGCGCAATTCGCCCAATCGGGCCAAAGCCGCGTCCGGCGTATAGGGGCCAAGGGCGATGGCATACCAGCCGGAGCTCATCCGGAAACCGGCAACGTCGCTGAAAGCGCCGGCATAGGCGCGGGCACGCTCTTCGGCTTGGGCGAGGGTGGGCTGTGCTTCAATCTGAACCCAAGCGCGGTCTTGCGCGCTGGCCCCTCCGGCGGACAAGAGGGCAAATAAAAGGGCGAAGAGAGAAAGGTAATGTCGCATGCGGCTCCCGTTCCGGTAAAATCGTCACTTATCCCTCTGCGAAACCACAATTTCGCAGGTTTTACCAGAGCGTCACGCATTTTTGACGGCATTTCCCGCCCCATGCGACGCCTTGGGTGCATTGACCCTTTGCAGCCCTTTGCCTATGGAATGGCCAACCAGTCTTACGGACAAGCCCCAGAGGGACAGCATGACCCAATCGCCCACCGCCCCGCGCAGTTTTCAAGAGATCATCCTGCGGTTGATGACCTATTGGGCCTCCAAGGGCTGCGCCGTGATGCAACCTTATGACATGGAAGTGGGGGCAGGCACGTTCCACCCCGCCACGACACTACGGTCACTGGGGGAAAAGCCTTGGGCTGCGGCCTATGTGCAGCCGTCACGCCGCCCGACCGACGGGCGCTATGGCGAAAACCCGAACCGCTTGCAGCATTACTACCAGTACCAGGTACTCATCAAACCCAGCCCGCCGGATTTGCAGGCGCTGTATCTCGGATCGCTGGCCGCGATTGGCATCGATATGGAAATGCATGACATCCGCTTTGTCGAGGATGATTGGGAAAGCCCGACCCTTGGCGCTTGGGGGCTTGGCTGGGAAGTCTGGTGCGATGGCATGGAAGTCAGCCAGTTCACCTATTTCCAACAGGTCGGCGGGCATGACTGCC
>JBFHGI010000674.1:0-1564 GCA_041583175.1 Pseudorhodobacter sp.
GGCCTTCCTGATGATTTCCGCGCCGAGCTGTGGAACGCCTTTATCGCGCCAGCCGGTACGGATGCAGCGATTGCCGAAAAGCTCAACACTGAAATCAACACTATTCTGGCCGATGCTGACGTGCAGAAGCGCTTGCTGGATATGGGCTGGCAGGTTGCGGGTGGTAGTACCGCCGAATTGCAGCAGCGCATCGTCGAGGATACCGAGATCTGGGGCGCGGTGCTGGACCGGATCGACGCGAAAAACTGATTGATGAAGCGGGATATTCCTGATCTGGCCGGTGGCGTCCTTCTTGCCGCCATCGGCCTGTTTGTCGCGGTTTATGCTGTGGCCCATTACGATATCGGTTCACTGCGCCGCATGGGGCCGGGCCTTTTCCCCGCGCTGCTGGGCGGCGTGCTGGTTGGTCTTGGCTTGGCGATTGCCATACCCGCATGGGTCCGCGCTGGGCAGCCTGTCAGCATCGCGTGGAAAGAAACCGCTGCCGTGCTGGCCGCAATCTTGATTTTTGCCGCGGGGATAGAGCGCGGTGGCCTGGTGCCTGTCACTCTGGTCAGTGTGCTTGTCGCCTCGGTTGCCGCTCCTGATCGCCGGATAGGCTGGCGCGTGGCGCTGGCGCTGGTTATCACGCTGTTGTCGGTCCTCATTTTCCATTTCGGGTTGAAGATGACCATTCCGCTTTGGCCTGACCTGACATGAGCGGTTGGGATGGTTTCCTGCATGGGTTGAGCGTGGCGCTGCAACCGGGGGTGCTGGTATATTGCGTGTTTGGCGTGGTGCTCGGCACATTTGTCGGCGTCTTGCCGGGGATTGGCGCGATGGCGACCATCTCGCTTTTGCTGCCGATTACCTATTACCTTAGCCCCGAAGCCGCGCTGATCATGCTGGCCGGTGTTTATTACGGCTCTCAATACGGGGGGGCAGTGGCGTCTATTCTGCTGCGCCTGCCTGGAACGCCGCAATCGGCGGTGACCACGCTGGATGGCTACCCGCTTGCGCAGCAGGGCAAGGCCGGCGTGGCGCTGTTCACCTCGATGAGTTCCAGCTTTCTTGGCTCCATGTTTGGCATCCTTGTGCTTATTGCGCTGTCGGGGGCTTTGTCGCGCGCGGCAACGGCCTTCGGGGCCGCTGATTACGCCGCGATGATGATCCTTGGCCTCGTGGCCGCCTCGACCATCGGGTCCAAAAACGCGGCGAAAGGGCTGGCGATGGTGGTGCTGGGCCTGATCCTTGGTTGCGTGGGGACCGATGTGAACTCCGGCGCGCAGCGGTTCACCTTCGGACAGACAGAGCTGATGGACGGCATTAATCTGGTCGCCCTTGCGATGGGCCTGTTTGGCGTGGCCGAGGTGATTTCCAACATTCAGGTTGCCGAGCGTACCGGCGTGCCGCGCCGTGTGGCGTTGCGCGACTTGCTGCCCAGCCGGCAAGAGCTGCGGCGCATTCCGTTTCCGGCCCTGCGCGGCGCCAGCCTTGGCAGCTTTTTCGGGGCACTTCCGGGTACAGGGTCAACGATCTCCTCTTTTCTCGCCTATGCCACAGAGCGCCGCATCTCGCGCCAACC
>JBFHGI010000675.1:0-1561 GCA_041583175.1 Pseudorhodobacter sp.
CGCCCCGCGCGGCAAGGCGGGCAGCGCCGCCGGTCGTCATGCCGCCCGAGAGGATAAGCGCGTGCCCGTGCGTGAATTTATGCGTGGCATGCGCGCGCGCGCCCCCTTGCTTCCCTAGCATCTCAGCGCTGAAACTGCCCGGATGTCGGCCCGAAGTCCCCGCTTCACGCTCAACCGGCTGAACCAACCCCAGTTGAACAGGACGGAGCGCGCCGCTGTCTGCACCTGAAACCCGACGCGGTGCCACATGTTGGCGCCAAGGGGAAATACCGATATCTTGCACAACCACCTTGCCGCACAGCTCTGGCCCTGCCGCCAGCACATGCCCTGCCTTCAGGCTATCGAACGTCACGGTCAGGCCTGCCGCTGGAACAGACGATCCGGCAATCAACATACGCCCGCTGTCGAGACACAGGCCCGAAGGCGCATCCACCGCGACAAGCCGTGGCCGATAGTAACCGGAGTCGCCATTCCGGCCACCGAGATGGGTCAGCACCTTGTTAATCTCATCCACCGGCGGGCGCGACAACCCCGTGCCAAAAATAGCGTCAACGTAAAGGTCACTTTCGCCGCAACTGCGCAGGTTTTTTTCCGTCAG
This sequence comes from Pseudorhodobacter sp., assembly GCA_041583175.1. GTDB lineage: Bacteria > Pseudomonadota > Alphaproteobacteria > Rhodobacterales > Rhodobacteraceae > Pseudorhodobacter. Next base: position 599 of record JBFHGI010000675.1, read on the forward strand.
CGCTTCGGTTGGCCCTAGGACTGCCCAAGCCCGCGCACATTCAGCTGCATCCTGGGGCAAATTTTCTGCCGCAGCGGCCGCCAGAACCCGCACCTCCCAGCCCCATTCTTTCAAGAGCCTTGCCACGACAAACCCGTCGCCGCCGTTATTGCCCGGGCCGCACAGCACCACGGCGCGGTGCGATGTAGCGCGCAGCGCTGGCCATTCGTCAAAAATGGCCTCAACCACTCCGCGACCTGCGCGTTCCATCAGCGCCAGCCCGGTCACTTCGCCCGACGAAATCGCGGCCTGTTCAATGGCGCGCATTTGGGCAGCGGTTACCAGTTCGGTCATTTATTACGCCCTCCCGTTCATATTGCGCCCAAACTTCACGCTAATTGCCTAAATTTTAGGCTACAGCATCTTTTCCAACCTGTCGGCAAGGCTCTGCTTCACCGCGCCAATTGTCCCGCCCCGCAGGAAATGGTCAACACAGAGCCAAGATAATTTTGCCTCGGGGGGAGTCGACCCATGAAGAAGATTGAAGCCATCATCAAGCCTTTCAAACTGGACGAAGTGAAAGAGGCGCTTCAGGAGGCCGGGATTCAAGGTCTGTCGGTGACGGAGGTCAAAGGTTTTGGCCGCCAGAAAGGCCATACCGAACTGTATCGCGGCGCGGAATATGTGGTGGATTTCCTGCCCAAGGTGAAAATCGAAGTGGTGCTGTCCGATGATATGGTCGACGCCGCGATTGAGGCGATCATCTCTACTGCGCGCACCGACAAGATCGGCGACGGCAAGATCTTTGTCTCTCCCGTAGAACAAGCCATTCGCATCCGCACCGGGGAAACCGGCGAAGACGCGATTTAGGCAACACCTTAGACCACCGGTAAGGGCGCAAGCCATTGCCAAACCATGCTTTTGCAGAAGGAAGACCCAATGAAAACGGTCGCAGACGTCCTAAAACTGATTAAAGACGAAGAA
>JBFHGI010000676.1:0-1556 GCA_041583175.1 Pseudorhodobacter sp.
GGATCGCTGGCCGCGATCGGCATCGATATGGAGATGCATGACATCCGCTTTGTCGAGGATGACTGGGAAAGCCCGACGCTGGGCGCCTGGGGGCTGGGCTGGGAGGTCTGGTGCGACGGCATGGAAGTCAGCCAGTTCACCTATTTCCAGCAGGTCGGCGGGCATGACTGTCACCCGGTCTCGGGCGAGCTGACCTATGGGCTGGAACGGCTGGCAATGTATGTGCTGGGGGTCGATCACGTGATGGACATGCCGTTCAACGACCCGGATGCGCCGATCCCGCTGAAATACGGCGATGTGTTCCGCCAGACAGAGCAGGAATACAGCCGCTGGAACTTTGATCAGGCCGATACCGACACGCTGCTACAACATTTCAAGGATGCCGAGGCCGAATGTCTGCGCACCCTTGATGCCCCCGTCAAGGACAGTGCGGGCCGCGCCATCATCATGGCCCACCCCGCCTATGACCAATGCATCAAGGCCAGTCACCTGTTCAACCTGCTGGACGCACGCGGCGTGATTTCAGTGACCGAACGGCAAGCCTATATCGGCCGTGTGCGCGCCTTGGCCAAAGCCTGCGCTGATGCCTTTGTGCGCACCGAGGCCGCCGGGGCAAACCCCGAATTGGAAACGCTGTGATTGGCAAGATTTTTGTAGGTGTGATCGTGATATCGGCATTACTGGCAGGCGCAGGCGTCTATTATCTTCAGGTGTACGGCTATTACCGCGAGATCGCGGCCAGCGCCCCCAGTGCCGAAATCCGCATGACCACGGTGGATGGCATCCCCGAGCCGATTCTGGTCGAAGGGTTTGAAGGCATTGATGCCGACAGCTCTCCGATCCGGTTCCGCGCCTGTTTCCGTACCCCGCAAAGCATGGCGATGCTGACAGAAACCTATCGCATCTATGAAAAAGCCGAGCCACTGAACGCGCCAAGCTGGTTCGGCTGTTTCGACGCCGCTGCCATTGGTGCTGCTTTGGAAGAAGGCCGCGCTGTTGCCTATCTGGGCGAGGAAAACATCAGCTACGGCATCGACCGTGTGGTTGCGATCATGGATGATGGCCGCGCCTATGCCTGGCACCAAATCAATCATTGTGGCGCTGTCGTCTTTGATGGCCGACCCGCCCCGTTGGACTGCCCCGCCCCCCCATCTGCGCAGCCGGAGAAGTAGACCCATGCCCGATCTTTTGCTTGAACTCTTTTCCGAGGAAATCCCCGCCCGCATGCAAGCCCGCGCGGCGGCTGACCTCAAGAAACTGGTCACAGATGGGCTGGTCGAGGCAGGGCTGACCTATGCCTCCGCTGGGGCCTTTTCCACGCCGCGCCGTCTTGTCCTGACGGTCGAGGGGCTGCTGGCCGAATCCAAACCCGTGCGTGAGGAACGCAAAGGTCCCAAGGCCGATGCGCCCGATGCTGCCTTGCAGGGGTTTTTGCGCTCTACCGGTCTGACCAAGGACCAGTTGGAACTGCGCGATGACAAAAAGGGGCAGGTCTATTTCGCGGTGATCGAAAAGCCGGGCCGCGCCGCTGCCGAGATTGTGGCCGAAGTGGTGGA
>JBFHGI010000677.1:0-1549 GCA_041583175.1 Pseudorhodobacter sp.
CCGATGCGCCGTGGCGGCGGACGCGGCCCAATCTTGGGCTGATGATGAAGGAAGGGCTGCTGAAAGAAAACATTGACGGCGAGGCACTGGAATGGGCGCATCGCCGGATGCTCGCCCGCCGCGAGGCGCGGAAAATCCTGATGGTGATCTCGGACGGGGCGCCGGTTGACGACTCAACTTTGTCCGTTAACCCCGCGAATTATCTGGAAAAACACCTGCGCGACGTGATCGCCATGGTCGAAAAACGTAAAGCGGTGGAACTGATCGCGATTGGTATCGGCCATGACGTCACGCGGTACTACAACCGTGCTGTTACCATCACCGATGTCGAACAGCTAGCGGGGGCGATGACAGAACAACTCGCGGGCTTGTTTGACAATGATCCGCGCATGCGCGCGCGTGTATTGGGCATGCGTAAGGTCGGCTGATGTATCAAAGCTTCAGCGCCACCGCCAACCCCGCCCAAGGCCCCGCACGGCTTGCGCAACTGCGCGCGGTTCTGGCTGCCGAAGGATTCGCGGGCTTCATCATCCCACGCGCCGATGCCCATCAGGGCGAATATGTCGCCCCGCGGGATGAGCGGTTGCAATGGTTGACCGGCTTCACAGGCTCTGCCGGGTTTTGCATCGTGCTGCCCGATGTTGCAGGGGTGTTCATCGACGGGCGCTATCGGACGCAGGTGAAGGGGCAAGTGGACCTTGCGCATTTCACGCCGGTGCCGTGGCCCGAAGTAAAGCCGGGGCCGTGGATTGCCAAGCATTTGACCCAAGGCCAGATCGGGTTCGATCCGTGGCTGCACACGGCCGATGAAATTTCGGCAATTGAGAAAGCGCTTGAAGGAACGGGCCTAACCCTTTCTGCCAGCGCTAATTTTATTGATTCGATATGGTCGGATCAACCCGCCGCGCCACTTGAAAAGGCTTTCCTGCACCCCGATGGGCTCGCGGGCCGGACCAGCGCGGAAAAGCGTGCCGATCTGGCAAAGGGCCTGCAAGAAGCGGGCCAGCGTGCCGCGGTGCTCACCCTGCCGGATTCGATATGCTGGCTGCTCAATATTCGTGGCGCGGATGTGCCACGCAATCCGGTGCTGCATGGCTTTGCCGTGCTCCACGATGATGCCCGCGTGACGCTGTTCACCGCGCCCGAAAAGCTGGATGAGGCGACGCGCGCGGCCCTTGGCGCGCATGTGACGCTGCGCCCGCCTTCGGCCTTTGTGCCGGCGTTGCACACCCTGCAAGGCCCCGTGCGCGTGGATCGTGGCACCGCCCCGCTGGCTGTGTCGCTGGAACTTGCCGACGCCGGGGTGGAGCATGTTTGGGGCGACGACCCCTGCCGCCTGCCCAAGGCCTGCAAAACCGATGCAGAGATTGCCGCTACCCGCGAGGCGCATCTGCGTGACGGGGCCGCGATGGTGGAGTTTCTGTGCTGGCTGGATGCCGAGGCCCCGAAAGGCGGGCTGACGGAAATTGACGTAGTGACCGCGCTTGAAGGCTATCGCCGCGCGACGAACCAGCTTCATGACATCAGCTTTGAAACCATCTGCGGCGCG
>JBFHGI010000678.1:0-1545 GCA_041583175.1 Pseudorhodobacter sp.
CGGATCGGTTTCCTGTTTCGCGCGCCATTCGGCCACGGTCCAGCCCTGTGGCAGATAGCCATGCACCGGATCATGCGCCGAGGTCTGGTCGGTGACGATATCGGGGCGCACGCTTCCGGCCTTCATGCGGGCGACGAGTTCAGGGAACACATCGGCTGCATTGCCGATCAGCGCCACGGATTTCGCCTCGCCTGCTTTGGTCCATTGATCAATCAAGGCAAGGGCTTCGTCCAGTGTATGCGCTTTCTCATCGCAATAACGGGTACGGATACGGAAATCGGCGCGGGTTTCATCACATTCCACCGCCAGACAGCAGGCCCCCGCCATGACAGCCGCAAGCGGTTGCGCGCCGCCCATACCACCCAGGCCAGCGGTCAGGATCCATTTGCCTTTGAGAGAGCCTTCGTAATGCTGACGCCCGGCTTCGGCAAAGGTTTCATAGGTGCCCTGCACGATGCCTTGCGTGCCGATGTAAATCCACGACCCGGCGGTCATCTGGCCATACATCGCGAGGCCCTTCTTATCCAACTCGTTGAAATGGTCCCATGTCGCCCAATGCGGCACGAGGTTGGAGTTGGCGATCAGCACGCGCGGCGCATCCTTATGGGTCTGGAACACACCGACGGGTTTGCCCGATTGCACCATAAGCGTCTGGTCATCGTTCAAATCGCGCAGGCTGGCGCAGATCTGGTCGAAATCCTCCCATGTGCGGGCAGCGCGGCCAATGCCGCCGTAAACCACCAGCTCATGCGGGTTTTCGGCCACGTCAGGGTGCAGGTTGTTCATCAGCATCCGCAACGGCGCTTCGGTCAGCCAGCTTTTGGCGGTCATCTCGGTGCCGGTTGCGGGATAGATGTCGCGGGTGTTGTGGCGTGGGTTGGTCATGATGTTCTCCGTTCAAGCCAGCAGATGCGCGGCGATAATATTGCGTTGAATTTCGGAAGAGCCTTCATAGATGCGCATGATCCGCACATCGCGGGCATAGCGCTCCAAGGGGAAATCGCGGGTGAAGCCATAGCCGCCGTGGATCTGGATCGCGCCGTCGGTGACGCGCCCTGCCATTTCCGAGGCATGGAGTTTGGCCATACTGGCCTGCATGGAAAACCGCGCACCGGCTTGGCGCAGGCGCGCGGCCTCCAAAGCCACGGTCTGTGCGGCGTGCAGATCCAGCGCCATATCGGCCAGTTGCCAGCGGATGCCTTGCTTGGATGCAAGGGGTTCACCGCCGATGATGCGGGTTTTGGCCCATTCGGTCGCGGCTTGCAGCGCGGCGCTGGCAATACCGATACACATGGCAGCAACCTCCAGCCGCCCGTTATCCAGCACTTTCATCGCGGTTTTGAAGCCGGAGCCTGCGGGGCCTAGCAAGGCGCTGTCGGGCAAATGGCAGTCGATATCCAACTCCCAGACATGGCCACCACGCAGACCCATGGTTTTCTCGGCGCGACCCGGTTGCAACCCGGGGGTGCCCTTATCCACCACGAAAGCCGAAATGCCGCGATGGGCGGCGGCGGCATCGGTCACCGCAAAAACCACAAGGAAATC
>JBFHGI010000679.1:0-1543 GCA_041583175.1 Pseudorhodobacter sp.
CGGATGGTCATGGCGGTGCAGGCCCCCAGCCCAGCGGCAAGGTATTGATAGGGCGATGGCCCCAGATCGGTGCCGCCAAAGCTTCGCGGCTCATCCGCTTTCAGGTGGTGGCGCCCCATATGCACATCTTGCAAAAAGCCATCGGGGTCTGCCTCTACCACCTGCGTGATGCCTTCCGGCGTTTCAGGCGGAGCCTCAGCTTCGGTCAGGTCCAGATAGCGGGCGGCCCAGACCGCAATGGTATCAGCAGCATAGTCGGCATCCTTGGCCGAGCTGAGCAGATGGTCCGCCCCATCGAGGGTGACAAAGCTTTTGGGGTGCTTTGCTGCGATGAACAGTGAGGAGGCATTCTCAATCCCCACCACCGCATCCAAAGGCGCGTGCAGGATCAGCAGTGCGCGATGCAGATGGCGCAAGTGATCTGTCAGCGTGGTGTCATGCAAATCCCGCAAGAACTTGCGGCTGATCGAAAAATCGCGCCCTGCAAGCGTGACTTCGGCTTGCCCTGCAGACTCTATTTCCGCCGCCGCATGGGAAAAATGATGTGTGACATGCGCAGGATCGGCGGGGGCACCAATCACCGCGACCGCTTTGACAGAAGAGATATCGCCCGCCGCCGCGATTACCGCGGCCCCGCCAAGACTGTGACCGACCAAGAGGCCGGGGGCCAAGCCCTGCGCAGCCATGGCATCAGCGGCGGCCTGCAAATCCTCGACATTGCCGGAAAAGCCGGAATTGGCGAATTCCCCGTCAGAATGGCCCAATCCGGTGAAGTCAAAGCGCAAAACAGCAATGCCCTGCGCGGCCAAGCGGCGGCTGATGCGGCGGGCGGCAAAGATATCCTTGCCACAGGTGAAGCAATGCGCAAACAGCGCCGCCGCTTGTGGTATGCCTTGCGGACGTTCCAGCCGCCCGCGCAGGGTTTGCCCGTCTTTTCCAATGAATTCGAATAGTTCGCCCATTCTCGCCTCCTCTGCCTGTGCAGGCAATATTGGAATGGCAGAGGGGCAGGGTAACCCTTTGTAACCCTGCCTCACAGGCTTGTGTTTCGCGCTACTGCCCCATCAACCGCATTATCGGGGTAGGCGACCAGCGGCCATTCATCACACAGGCCCACACCATGCATCATGCAGCCGTATTTCAGCTTTTGCATATTGTCGGGCAAGACATGACAGCCCGCGACCAGTTCCGGTATGGTCACGCCGGGTTTCAGCATCGCCATATTCTGCGCGATATGCTCTACCCCGATCCGCATCGCCTCGATCATATCGGGGCGGGGTGCGCGATCGCCCACCCACCACGTCCGGCTGATATCGACGCAAATGCCATAAGCACCGATGAGATCGGTATCAAAGGCCACGATTTCATTGTTCTGCACGATGCGCTGGCCGCATTCCTGAAACCACGGATTCGTGCGCGGGCCTGATGACAGCAGGCGCGTTTCAATCCATTCGCCGCCGCGCCGGATGTTTTCGGCATGCAGCACGGCCCAGATATCATCTTCCGACATATGGCCCAGCGGCACGCCCGCCCGCGCGGCACG
>JBFHGI010000680.1:0-1542 GCA_041583175.1 Pseudorhodobacter sp.
AGTTTTTCTGGTAGGCAATCTCTTCCGGGCAACCGACTTGCAGACCTTGCCGCATCTGCAAGGTCCGTACAAAATTCCCGGCATCCAGCAAGCTGCCATGCGTGCCGGTATCCAGCCAGGCATAGCCACGCCCCATTTGCTCTACCCGCAGCGCGCCGCGTTGTAGATACAGGTCCAGCAAATCGGCAATTTCCAATTCGCCACGGGCGGATGGTGTGATCCTGCGCGCCAGTTGTGGTGCGTCCCCGTCAAGAAAATACAAACCGGTGACCGCATAGTTGGATGGTGGCATCGCCGGTTTCTCAATGATGCTGCGGACCTTGCCCGCCGCGTCAAAATCTACCACGCCGTAGCGCTCCGGATCTGCCACGCGATATCCGAACACTGTACCGCCGCTTGCCTGTGCATCGGCCGAAGCCAGCATCTCAGGCAGGCCGTGGCCAAAAAAGATGTTATCCCCCAGAACCATGGCCGAAGGCGCGCCCGCCAGAAAGTCCTCGGCCAGCAGATAGGCCTGCGCAAGCCCATCGGGCGTGGGCTGTGTGATATAGGTCAGCGACAGGCCCCATTGACGGCCATTGCCAAGAAGCCGCTGAAATTGGCTCTGATCCTCAGGTGTGGTGATGATTGCAATCTCGCGGATGCCGCCGAGCATCAGGCAGGATAGGGGATAGTAGATCATCGGCTTGTCATGTACGGGGAGCAGCTGTTTTGATGTGCCCATCGTAATCGGCCAGAGCCGTGTACCGGAGCCGCCCGCGAGAATGATCCCTTTACGCTTGCTCATGCGATGCCTTTCAACTCGTTCAGAATCCTCTGCAGCCCCTCTCGCCAATCGGGCTGCACCAGCCCAAAATCACGGGTCAAAGTGGCGCAATCAAGGCGTGAATTCAGCGGGCGGCGGGCAGGCGTGGGATAGGCCGAAGACGGGATGTCGGTAATGGCACATGAAAGTCCCGCACGGCCCATGATTTCGCGCGCGAAATCGGCCCAGCTCGTGGTCGGTATGCCCGAGAAATGGTAGGTGCCACCCCGCGCCCCCGCTACCATGTCCGCAGCGATGACATGCAGGGCCCGCGCGATATCCGCAGCAGGCGTTGGCCCGCCGATCTGGTCGGCGACCACGTTCAAGCTGCTGCGTTCCGCCCCAAGGCGCAACATGGTTTTCACGAAATTTGTCCCATGCGCCGACACGACCCATGAGGTACGCAGGATTACATGGCGTCCGCATGCGGCACGAATACCCGCTTCGCCTGCCAGTTTGGTCCGACCGTAAGCCCCTAGAGGTACCGTCGAGTGGTCGGGCGGAAATGCGGCCGACCCGCTTCCGTCAAAGACATAATCGGTCGAAACATGTAAAAACGGCAAATCCCGCGCCGCCGCAGCTTTGGCCATTTCCCTGGGTGCTGTGCCATTCACCAACAGCGCCGTCGCCTCGTCGGTTTCGGCTTTGTCCACAGCCGTATAGGCGGTTGCGTTTATGACAGCTGACGCATCGGTTGCCATGATGAGGGCGGCGCAGGATGCGGGATCGGTCAGGTC
>JBFHGI010000681.1:0-1538 GCA_041583175.1 Pseudorhodobacter sp.
ATGGGAGGAGGTGCGCGATTTCTTTCACTATTGCGACAATTATATAGACGCCATCGACCGCGCAGCGGAACGCTATGCCACGATCAAAGGCGCTGATATTCCTATCGAAACCACGGCCCTTGCCACGCTAGAGTCCCTTGGCATTGATTTGGATATTTCGAACAATGCTGATATCCGCCGCTTTGATGCCACCGCCAAGCGGCTTGCACTGTCAGGCCGCGCTTCCGGTCCCACGCGGCGCTTTCAACTGCTGCACCAAGTCGCCTTGCTGACGCAGAATGACCTGCTGGAAGCCACGCTGGACCTCGCCCAATTCCAAACGCCCGAGGCGCGCGGCATCGCAAAAATCGGGCTGGCCAATTACTTCGCCGGGGCTGCCCTGATGCCCTACACCGCATTCCTGGAGGCCGCCGACCGAGAGCGGCATGATCTGGAACGCCTCGCCGATCTGTTTGACAGTTCGATCGAGCAGGTCGCCCACAGGCTGTCCACCCTACAACGCCCCGGCGCCAAAGGCGTACCCTTCTTCTTTGTGCGGGTCGATCAGGCCGGAACCGTGACCAAGCGCCATTCGGCAACCCGCTTTCAATTCGCGCGTTTCGGCGGGGCCTGCCCCTTGTGGAATGTCCACCAAGCCTTTGAAATGCCCGGACGTTTCCTGCGGCAACTGGCGGAAACTCCGGACGGGGTGCGCTATGTCTGCCTTGCGCGCGACGTGTCAAAATCCGGCGGAGCCTTCGGCGCGCCGGTGCGCCGCTACGCGATCTGTCTGGGGTGTGAGATCGGCCATGCCGAAAAACTGGTCTATGCCGATGGGCTGGACCTGCGCGGCCGCTTTGAACCCATCGGCATTTCCTGCCGTATTTGTGAGCGGCCCGATTGTCACCAACGCTCGGTCCCGCCTTTGGAAAAGCGCCTGACGGTCAATCCCGACAGGCGGGGGGTGCTGCCCTATGGCATCGCCCCCGACAACCCCTAGGCTGCCGACAGGATCGCCCAGATTTCATCTTTCAGATGGCTGCGCTTTTGCCGCAACTCGGTTTCATGCGCGGTATCGGTCGGCTCCACCAGCGCCTCCGCCCGATGCACGGCACGGTTCACCTCGTGGTATTCATCGAAAAGCTTGGCGAAATGCGCGTTTTCCTGTTTCAGCTTGTGCATCTTCTCCACTTCTGCGGGGAATTCTTCGGCCAGTTCATGGGGGGTGTGCGACATGGGCGCTCCTTGTTTTCTTTGCTTATGGGGCAAGTTTACAAGCAGCGCCTTGGCCGCGCTTTGACAGGGATCAAACCGATGGCGAAAACTCAGCGTTTCGCGGCGCGAAATCCAGCCGCCCGCGCCTGCGCTTCCGAGCAGAAGAACGCCTCGCCTTTGGCAGGGGAAATCTTGGTTTTGGCGTAATCACGCTGCCCCGGCACGTGATAGATGCGCACGCCTTTGGCCGAGATATTGCCCTTGATCGCACAGCCTTCCGGCGCAGGCGTCCCGCGTTGGGTGATCTGGCGATACTCCCCCGGTGCGGTCACAGCACCGGACCA
>JBFHGI010000682.1:0-1534 GCA_041583175.1 Pseudorhodobacter sp.
CCGCAGCCCTGTCCCGGCGCAATGCGTCGATGTGCAAGAAAACCCCCTTGAAGGTCTGAAAAGGATCGGCTATTCAGCCGCCAACGGGTTGTTAGCTCAGTTGGTAGAGCGCTTCGTTTACACCGAAGATGTCGGCGGTTCGAGCCCGTCACGACCCACCATTCCCCTCTTTGCATCCGCTATTTGCGCACAGTCTCTCTGCACTGGCTTGCGTTTTGCGCTTGGCTGTTCCGCCCTATGTTATGGTCTACCTGTCACAGAGGAGGCTTTGAACATGAGCTGGAACCCCGCGTTGGACCCCGATATTCCCGTTGGCGATGCCGTCGATGCGATTGAAACCATTATTATTCCCCGCGCCCGCGATCTTGGCGGGTTCGAGGTGCGACGGGCTTTGCCATCGAACAAGCGGCAGATGGTGGGGCCATTCATCTTTTTCGACCAATTCGGACCGGTGGAGTTTCTGACCGGAAAAGGTATCGATGTGCGCCCGCATCCGCATATCGGGTTGGGCACGGTGACCTATCTCATGCAGGGCCGCATCCATCATCGCGACAGTCTGGGCACCGATCAGTGGATCGAACCGGGGGCGGTGAACTGGATGCTGGCGGGCAATGGCATCACCCATTCAGAACGGATGGACGGTCCGGGTGCGCCGGGGCCGCTCTTTGGCCTGCAGACCTGGCTGGCGCTGCCCGAGGCGCAAGAGGAAGCGGCAGCCGATTTCATCCATGCCGCCAAATCCGATCTGCCGCTGCTGGAAGGGGAGGGCAAAGAAGTGCGGCTGATTCTGGGCGATGCCTGGGGCGCCCATGCGCCGGTCCCCATGCTGTCCGAGGTCTTCTATGCCGATGTGATCTTGAAACCCGGTGCCGCGATTCCGCTTCCCGACAACCATGAGGACCGTGGGGCCTATATCCTGCAAGGGGAGGTCGTGCAGGCGGGGCAAAGCTATGAGGCGGGGCAAATGCTGGTCTTTCGCCCCGGCGACCAGATCTCGTTGCAGGCGGGTCCGCAAGGTGCGCGGCTGATGCTTCTGGGCGGTGAGACGATGGGCGGGCCACGCCATATCTGGTGGAACTTTGTCGCCTCTAGCCGCGACAAGATCGATGCCGCCAAAGAGGCATGGCGCGCCGGCGATTGGGCGCATGGCCGCTTCCGGCTGCCGCCCGGCGACAGCGCGGAATTTATTCCCGCACCGGATCATTGAAAAAACCACTTTGTCCGCTTGACGCCGCCCACTGCCTTCCGTAATACCCCCTCATGTTCGGGCGGGCCCGGATGGCATACGCGGTTGTAGCTCAGTTGGTTAGAGTACCGGCCTGTCACGCCGGGGGTCGCGGGTTCGAGCCCCGTCAACCGCGCCATTTTTCTCCTCCCCCGTAGTATGATAAATATATGCCGCGCTCCAAGCGCCTATATGTACTTCTCATCCTCCCTTGATGGTGGTTCCAGCTTCGGTTGCGCTTGTCCTTGTGACCTGCCGCTGCTTGATTCCCCGATGGTGGCCATTCTCTCTTTTTCGATCCCGATAGCG
>JBFHGI010000683.1:0-1528 GCA_041583175.1 Pseudorhodobacter sp.
GCTTGCGGGTTCATGCGGCGTGCCCCTGTCCAAGAAAGAGGCGACCCAACAGCGCGCCGTCATGCAGCGCCTCTGTCGGCCCGTCATGTGCCAATTGCCCGTCAACCAGAACCAAAGCGCGGCGGGTAATCGCCAGCGCGGCTCGCACGTTCTGCTCGACCAGTATCAAGGTCACCCCCGCCGCCGAAATCCGCGCCAGAGTGTCGAACACCTGCCCCACGAGTTTGGGCGACAGACCCGCCGAAGGCTCATCCAGCATCAAAACCTCCGGTTCGGTCAGAAGCGCCCGCGCGGCAGCCAGCATCTGCCGCTGCCCGCCCGAAAGCGCGCCCGCCAAAGCCGACGGGCGCTGCGCGAGATCGGGGAACATGGCAAACATCGCCTCGATCCTGTCGGCCCGCGCTGCCTTGGGCAGCAGTTGCGCTGCGATTTGCAGGTTTTCGCGGATGGTCAGGCTGGCAAAGATGTTCTCGGTCTGCGGCACGAAGCCAAGCCCCTGCCGCACCAGCGCATGGCTTTGCAACCCCGTCACATCCCGCGCTGCAAGCGTGACGCTGCCGCCCTGCACAGGCACCTGCCCCGCGATGGATTTGATGAGGGTGGATTTCCCGGCCCCGTTCGGCCCCAGCACAGACAGGCTTTGCCCGCGCGCCACGTCAAAGCTGACACCTTTGACAATCGCAAGATCAGGGTCATAGCCCGCGCGCAGCCCTTGCACCGAAAGCGCCGTCATGCGGGCATCCCTTCCAGATAGACGTCAATCACATCCTTGCGGGCCGAGACTTCCGCAGGGCTGCCTTCGGCCAGTTTAGCGCCTGCCGCCATGACGATCACACGCGGGCAAAGCCGCGCGATCATCTCCATATTATGCTCGATCAACAGCACGGCGACGCCCTGCGCGTTGATGGCCAGTATGCGGTCGATAATCAGATCGAGTAGCGCCGGGTTCACACCCGCCGCAGGTTCATCCAGCAGAATGACGCGTGGATTTGCCATCATCACGCGGCCAAGCTCCAACAGCTTGCGCTGCCCGCCGGACAGAACCGAGGCCGGTTGGTCGGTCAGATGCGCAAGGTTCAGGAAGCCTAGAATGTCGCGCGCGCGATCCGTATTCTCTGCTTCCCGCGCGGCCACATGACGCGGTGACAAAAGGGCCGAAAACAGGGATTCCCCGGGCTGGTTTTGCGCAGCGACCAGCACATTTTCCAGCAAACTCATGCGGGGAAAGGGTTTCGGGATCTGGAAGGTCCGCCCCAGCCCTGCCGCCAGCCGGTCCTGTGCAGGGGCGCGGCTCAGGTCTGTTTCGCCTAGGCTGATTTTGCCGGAATCAAGCGGCAGCGAGCCTGACAACAAATTGAAAAGAGTGGTCTTTCCCGCACCATTCGGCCCGATGACCCCCAACCCCTCGCCCGCCGCCAACCCCAGCGACATTTCATTGACCACGCGGTTTCCATCGAAAGCCTTAACCAGATTGTCCGCGCGCAATAGGGGAGGGGGTGTTGCCATCATCCTGCCAAAAGTTGATCAA
>JBFHGI010000684.1:0-1518 GCA_041583175.1 Pseudorhodobacter sp.
CCGAGTTGCGCGATACTGTGGCTCTGACTTTGGGCGAAGACCTGACGCAAGCGGAAGCCGCAAGTATCCTTGGCCTGTCCGAAGGCACTATCGCCTGGCGGATGGCCGAGGTGAAGAAACACCTGCGCAAGCAGGCGGCCGAGGAGGCCCGGATATGACCGACGAATTTGAAAAGCTCCGTGAGGGTCTGCGTAAAACGCCCGAACCCAGTGCTGCTGCAAGAGAGGCTGCCCTGCGGCTTGCGATGAAAAATTTTGACCGCGCCCACCAAGATACCCATGACCAGCTGCGTCCTATTCCTGTTCGCCCGCAAAAACCGGGCTTTTTTACAGGAGTACGCGCAATGCTATCCCACCTGACCACGCGGCCCATTCTGGCCGCAACCACTTCCGCTGCGGCCCTTTGCCTTGGGTTGATCGTGGTGTTTCCGGCCGTCATGGACACACCGACGCCGCGCAGCACTGACATGGCAGCGGAGCCGGAAATGGTGCGCGAAGAAGTCGCCCCCGCAACCAGCGCCCTCCCCGAAGCCGATGCGATTGCCGGTCGCCTTGCGCCGCCTGTACCGGCCTCACCCGCTACGGCCCCGCCCCCTGCGGCCACATCGCCAAAGGCAAAGCGCGGCCTGTTGCAGCAGGCCGAAGGCTATCACCCGCAGGCCAACATTGTCCCGGCCCCGATGGAGGTGATGCCAGAACTTGCGCCCGATACCGAAGCCTTCCCCGACGCGACCGCCAACCCGATCAAGGTGACCACCGAAGATCCAGTGTCCACGTTCTCGGTTGATGTCGATACGGCCAGCTATGCGGTCATCCGTTCCTCCCTGATGCGGGGGCAACTGCCACCGGAGGGCGCGGTGCGGATTGAAGAGATGGTGAACTACTTTCCTTATGCCTACCCTGCCCCCGAGCCCGGTGAAGCGCCGTTCAAACCTTCGGTTTCGGTGATGCCGACCCCTTGGAACCCCGGAACACAACTGGTGCGCATCGCCTTGCAAGGCCGCCTGCCCGTGATTACGGAGCGCCCTCCGCTGAACCTTGTGTTTCTGATCGACACCTCCGGCTCTATGCAAAACAGCGACAAGCTGCCCTTGCTCAAGCAATCCTTGCGGCTATTGCTGCCCCAACTGCGCCCCGAAGATGAGGTGGCCATTGTGGCCTATGCCGGATCGGCGGGCGAGGTATTGCCACCCACCCGCGCCGAAAACGCGGCCGAAATACTGGCGGCACTGGACAGGTTGGAAGCTGGTGGTTCCACTGCTGGGGCAGAAGGTATGGAACTCGCTTATCGGGTGGCTGAAAAGATGACGGCCAAGGGCGAAGTGTCGCGGGTGCTGTTGGCGACGGATGGGGACTTCAATGTCGGTGTCTCCGACCCCGACGGGCTGGAGAAATACATCGAGAAGAAGCGCGCACAGGGCACCTATCTGTCTGTCCTTGGCTTCGGGCGTGGCAACCTGGATGACGCGGTGATGCAGGCACTGGCGCAATCGGGCAACGGCATGGCCGCCTATATCGA
>JBFHGI010000685.1:0-1512 GCA_041583175.1 Pseudorhodobacter sp.
ACCTGCGCTCGACTTCGGGCAGAGGCATTGGCAGCGATCAAACAGGCCTGACGGCAAGTGCCCGGAACTGGGCGATCTTTCGCCGATAATCGCAGGCCTTTGGCCCTTCGGCTTTTCCCCGCCGACAGTTGTTGCCATTTCCGGCGGGGAAACTCTTAGCCCGCCATCGCCTGCGACAGTTCGCTTGCATCCTGCTGCCCGCTCCCATCCAAGATGGACAAAAGACCGCAAGCGTCAGGGGCAGCAGCATGCAAGACATAATCGAACCCATCATCCACAAAGCCGCTGTGACCGCGCTGGAGATTTCTTTCAAGGACACCGGTCTGTCGATTGGCGATCCGGCAGAACTGCATTTGGGCGAGGATGGCCGCATCGCGGTCTACGCGGTTGTGTCGCGGCGCAGTTTCTTAATCCGTCGACGGCGGCTGACGCGGATCGGCTATCTTGGCTCCCAAGCTGTCCCCTTATTGTCGCCCGCGCTGCGCAGGGGGGATTATTTACGCGTCCGTGTGGTTGGCTTGACGCCCGAGCATCTTGCCCCCGAAGGCCGTGCGGAAATGTCGGTCTCGGTCTGGGGCAATATCAGCCATCTGTTGAACAAGAAGGCCAAGCCCGCGGCCCCGCAATCCGCACCCTAGCGCGGGGCCGTGGCTGCACCGGGCAGGAACTTTTTCACAAAACTGAAATATCTGTCCAAGGATTGGCCTTCGGCGCGCGTCTGATCTACCGTGATGCTCATGGAAACGCCTGATGAAACCCTTGCCCTTGCCGCCGCATCCGGGGACCGGACAGCGTTCGGCCAGCTATTGGCGCGCCATTATGATCGGGTCTTTGGTCTATGCTGGCGGTTGACGGGCAGCAAGGCAGATGCAGAGGATCTGACGCAAGATATTTGCGCGGCCCTGCCCGCCAAGCTGCACGGATTCCGTGCCGAGGCCCGGTTTTCGACATGGCTTTACCGCGTGGCGGTGAATGCAGCCCATGACCGCCGCCGCCGCGCGGCCACCCACAGCCGCGCCGCTGCGGGTTGGGGGGATTGGGAAATAAACCGTCAGGCCGAATTGGCCGACGCAGAGGAGGCGCAGGACTGGCTGGCCGCTGCCATGACCCGCCTCCCCCCCGAGTTGCGCGATACCGTGGCGCTGACTTTGGGCGAAGACCTGACGCAAGCGGAAGCCGCAAGTATCCTTGGCCTGTCCGAAGGCACCGTCGCTTGGCGTATGGCCGAGGTGAAGAAACACCTGCGCAAGCAGGCGGCCGAGGAGGCCCGGATATGACCGACGAATTTGAAAAGCTCCGTGAGGGTCTGCGTAAAACGCCCGAACCCAGTGCTGCCGCAAGAGAGGCTGCCCTGCGTCTTGCGATGAAGAATTTTGACCGCGCCCACCAAGATACCCATGACCAGACGCGTCCTATTCCTGTTCGCCCGCAAAAACCGGGCTTTTTTACAGGAGTACGCGAAATGCTATCCCACCTGACCACGCGGCCCATTCTGGCCGCCACCACTTCCGC
>JBFHGI010000686.1:0-1511 GCA_041583175.1 Pseudorhodobacter sp.
CAACGGGCCATAATGCGTTTCGGCAAGTGCGCGCACCTGATCGGGTGTAACATCGCCCGCCACCACCAGCGTGGCATTGTTGGGGGCGTAGTAGCGCTTGTAAAAATCCAGCGCATCCTGTCGGTCCAGCATCTCGATTTCATGCTTCCAACCAACGATTGGCACTCCATAGGGATGGTTCAGATATTGGGCCGCGCGGGTCTGCTCGCTCATCAAGGCGCCGGGGCTGGAATCGGTGCGGGTCTTGCGCTCTTCCAGAATGACATTGCGCTCGGTCAGCACATCCTGATCCAGCAGTTGCAGATTCTGCATCCGATCAGCTTCCATCTGCATCATCAGATCCAGCCGATCCGCCGCGATCCGCTGGAAATAGGCAGTGTAATCCCAACTGGTAAAGGCGTTGTCTTCACCGCC
Source organism: Pseudorhodobacter sp. (assembly GCA_041583175.1). Lineage (GTDB taxonomy): Bacteria > Pseudomonadota > Alphaproteobacteria > Rhodobacterales > Rhodobacteraceae > Pseudorhodobacter. The sequence goes on from JBFHGI010000686.1 coordinate 415, forward strand.
ATTCGCCTCGACCGTGGCGCTGAATTCGCCCGGCTCAAGATTGGTGGTGCCCTGAAACATCAAATGTTCCAGAAAATGAGCGATGCCGGAATGGCCGGGGGGTTCATCGGCGGCCCCCACGCGATACCAGACCATCTGTGTGACAACGGCGGCGCGGTGATCCTCGATCACCACAACATTCAGGCCGTTATCCAAAGAAAACGTCGTCACATCATCTGCGGCCTGCGCCGCGGTTGCAGACAAAAAGGCACACAGGGTTGCGCGATAAATCACCGCCGACCTCCCAGATCATTTCAGGACCAAAGCTATGCGGCACAGGCGGGTGGTCAAGCCACCCCTACGGCATCGTGACTTACTGCGTCTCGCCCTCTTGCGGCGGCGGGGCCGAAGGTGTGCGCACCCCAAGCTTGCGCCAGCGGAACAACTCGGCATGCTGGTCAAGCGACATGTTTTCATAGGCGCGGTAATAGACATTCACATTCAGCAAACGTTCCAGCACCCGGCCATTGTTGTCACGGCGCCATTGCAAATCTTCATTGGCCAAAGTGGCCCGGATATCGCTGCTGACACCAAAGCGTGAGGCATGGCCCACAATCCCCGCATCCAAGCCGACCCCACGGCCCGGCGTGCCGCCAAGGGCCACAATCGCGTCAGCCTCGGGCGTTGGGTCTGTCAGATTGACACCACCCGGCGTCGGCTCGGGCAGGGCTGCCAGATCCTTGGGCATTTCCAGCGGTTTGGGGGGCAAAATGCCAAATTCATCAGGCCCGGCCGTGGTCGAGCGGATGTTCATCAATTGCGGGGCTTTGTCACTGCCTCCACAGGCGGAAAGCATCACCGCGATGGTCATCGCGAGGAGTGTCCGTCCTGTCAGCATGTCTTGCCTCCGCACCTTGTCTGCCCCCTCTTAACCCAATCACACGGGCGCGTCACGGGGTCTTTCGCCCTTTACCCTTGGGCTTTGGCGCATCCTCGCCGCTTCCGGTAAAAAGGACAAGCCCGATGGCACCGAGAAAGATCGTAATATCGGCCACGTTAAAGGCATAGGGATTCTCGATGCCGCAGCAGGACATGTTCAGGAAATCGGCCACCGCGCC
>JBFHGI010000687.1:0-1511 GCA_041583175.1 Pseudorhodobacter sp.
CTCGGCTTGGTAATCGGCATCATCCACCCCGGCCTCCATGAAGAGGGTGCCTGTGATGCCCTGCCCTGCTGTCAGGCTTGCGTAATCCTCCAGCGTGAAATCGCCTTGCGCGAGCGCGGGGATACTAGCCGTCCAGCCATAGCGCAGATGGTCGCGGTAGATCAGATGCTGGTGCGTGTCCAGAAATTCCATCGCTACATCACTGCGCCGATTTGCCATGGCACAAATTCGGCCCCGCCAAAGCCCAAGGCTTCGGATTTCGTAACCTCGCCAGAGGCGACGCGGATGAACAGTTCAAACATCTCGGCCCCTTTGGCGGCCAGCGTCACATCCTGGTCGATGATATCCCCTGTGTTGATGTCCATATCCTCTTCCATGCGGGTGAACATATCGGTGTTGGTGGCAACCTTGATGCAAGGCACGGGCTTGTAGCCAGACACCGAGCCGCGCCCGGTGGTGAACACGATCAGATTGGCACCCGAGGCCACCTGCCCCGTCACGGAACAAGGGTCATAGCCGGGGCTGTCCATGAACACGAAGCCCTTGGTCGTGATCGGCTCCGCAAACAGATAAACACCAGCCAAAGGGGCTGTGCCGCCTTTGGCCACAGCGCCCAAAGATTTTTCCAGAATTGTCGTCAGCCCGCCGCGTTTGTTGCCGGGGCTGGGGTTGTTGTTCATCTCGCCCTTGTTACGGGCGGTGTAATCTTCCCACCAATGGATGCGCTCCACCAGCTTTTGCCCGATTTCGGGGGTGGCGGCGCGGCGGGTCAGCAGGTGCTCGGCACCATAAATCTCGGAGGTTTCCGACAGGATCGTGGTGCCGCCATGGCGCACCAACAGGTCCGAAGCGACGCCCAGCGCCGGATTGGCGGTGATGCCGGAATAGCCGTCAGAGCCGCCGCATTGCATCCCGATCACCAGTTCCGACACCGGGATTGGTTCGCGGGTGCAGGCCTCGGCCTTGGTGGCCATCTCGCGCAGCATTTCCACGCCGCGTTCCACCGTGCGGCGCGTGCCGCCGGTTTGCTGGATGGTCATATAGCGGAAATTGCCATCCTCGCGCATCCGCGCCGCGCCGATCAGGTCGGGCACTTGCATCACCTCACAGCCCAAGCCCACCAGCAGGATACCGGCAAAATTAGGGTTGCGGGCATACCCCTGAAGCGTGCGGAACAAGGTGTCATAGCCTTCATTCTCGCCCGACATGCCGCAGCCAGAGCCATGCACGATCGGCACGATGCCATCGACGTTTTGCAAGGCGCGGAACCAGTCGGTTTTTTCGGCCTGTTCGGCGATGAAACGCGCGACAGAGCCAGAGCAGTTAACCGAGGTCAGCACGCCCAGGTAATTGCGTGTTCCCGCCTTGCCATCGGCGCGGCGGTAGCCTTGGAACACGCGCGTTTCTGTAATCGCGGGCAAGGGCGTCGCGGCACTGCCGAAGGCGTAATCCTGTGCGTGGTCGGCCATCGCAAGGTTTTGCACATGCACATGCGCCCCCTGCGCGATGTC
>JBFHGI010000688.1:0-1506 GCA_041583175.1 Pseudorhodobacter sp.
ATCACCCTGACGGCGCGGGAATTGCGCGAGACATGGCTGGAAATCGTGGTGGAGGATGACGGCCCCGGCTTTAGCGAAATTGCATTGGCGCGGGGGCTGGACCCGTTCTTCACCACCAAAGGCGGCGAAGGTTCCGGCCTCGGGCTGGCAATGGTTTATGATCAGGTGACATTGGCGGGTGGCACCGTGCGGCTTGCCAATCGCGAAATGGGTGGCGGGCGTGTGACCCTGCGCCTACCGTTGCGGCGGGCAGAGCCGGATACCACGCCCAAAATGGTTCTGCTGGTCGAGGACAATCCCGACATCCGCGAAAACGTGCGCGAAATGCTCCGCGCCTTGGGCCATTCGGTGATCGAGGCCTCCAGTGCGGATGAAGGCTTGCACCTTGCAGCGCTGCCGGGCGTCGAGATCGTGCTGAGCGATATAACCCTGCCCGGTGCCTTGAACGGGGTAGAACTGCTGGAGAGGCTGGCCACTACCGATCTGTCGCCGCGCGGGTTTTTGATGACCTCGCTGCCGACCTCGGCGCCTTTGCGCGCGCGCGGCGAGGCGCGGTTTCCCCTGCTTGCCAAACCCTTTGACGAAGCGCAACTTGCCGCTTTTCTGACGCGTGGAACAAAATGACTGCAAAACCCCCACTCATCGCTATTCTGGATGATGAACCAGAAATCCGCCGCATGTTGCAGGACGCGCTGGAAGAAGCAGGCTTCCGCTGTGCCGCCTTTGCACGGGCGACAGAGTTTGAAGCGGCGTTGAACCGGGTGACGCCGGATGTGTGCCTGGTCGACCTTGGCTTACCCGATCGGGATGGCTTGGCGGTGGTGCATCGTCTGGCGTTGGAATCCGGGGCGGCGATCATCATCATTTCAGGGCGCGCGCAGGTGCAGGACCGGGTGACGGGGTTAGAGCTTGGGGCCGATGATTACATCATCAAGCCCTTTGATCCGGCCGAAGTGGTGGCCCGCGTGCGCGCACGGCTGCGCAAGGGCCGGAGCGGGGCGGAACGTCAGGCACAGGTGGCGCGGTTCAATGGCTGGACCGCGCTTTTCGACCGCTATCTTTTGGTGGATGAGGCAGGCCATGAGGTGCCGTTTTCCCATGCCGAGGGTGAGGTCTTGCGCCTGTTTCTGGACGCGCCCAAGCGGCTGATTTCGCGGGCGCAGATGCAAACGAGCCTTGGGGGCGCCGCGGGCGACAGTTTTGACCGGGCGATGGATGTGCGCATCAGCCGCTTGCGCACCAAGCTGGGCGAGGACCCGAAAAACCCGTTGCTGATCAAGACGATCTATGGCGCGGGCTATATCTTTTTGGGCGATGTCGTCTGGGAATAGGCCCCTGCTGTGCCCGTGCCGGGCGCGGGGGCTGTCTGCCCCCGAAGTCGCCTTGCTGCGCAAAGCGACACCCCCGAGGATATTTGTGCCGAAAAGAAAGCAGGACCGGATCAGGCGATGGCGAGGGCGAGGATATGGCCTTGGGCCTCGCAGATATGGCCGTGAAGCTGCGCGC
>JBFHGI010000689.1:0-1500 GCA_041583175.1 Pseudorhodobacter sp.
CTATCTGGCCTGCCGCGTTCCACGCAATGGAACCCGCGTAACCCTTCATCCTCAGCGCTTCGGCCTCGGGCGGGGGGCAGAGGTGTGGGGTCTGCCCCGGCGTCCACAGCCCCAGAAGAGGTACGGGCTGGGCCGGGTCGCCCTCCCATTGCATCGCAAAGGCAACTTGCCCCTGTGGCCCCAAGGCCAGATGGCGGATGGAGTTTTGCGACAATTCCGGCAAGGCGGCCTGCGCCAGCACCTTACCCGTGGCTGAAAGCTGCGTCAGGTTGGGTTGCATGGTGGGGATGTTCAGGTTGGTGCGCCCATTCCGATCTGTCGCGATGCCGCCGTTTGCGACGATCAGGCTACCGTCGGACATCAGTTTCAGGTCGTGCGGGCCAATTCCCGCTGTTTCCCATTCCCCGATGCGCTCAAAGGATGTCACATCCCACAGCCCGATCCGTCCTTCGGAGGTTTCGCCAACCACCTCGGACGTATAAAGCACCGCGCCATCTGCCGAAAAGGCACCATGCCCGTTGAACTGGCGGTTGTCGGGCGGGGTCAGGCGGGCAATCTGCTGGCCCTTGGCGCAATCAATCACCAAAGCAAAGCTGCCGGGGCGGCGCGCAAAAGCCACCGCCAAAGGGCGCGAGGGATGGGCCGCGGCGGCATGGCCACGGGCGGGCAGGGGCAGCGCGAAGAGGGACTCGCCGGTTTCGGTCAAACCGTGCAGGAAATAGCCTTCCCCGCGCTTCGCGGCGGCAAGATAGCGCGGGCTGCCCGCATCGGCCCACGTCGGGCGCGGCGCGGCCATGGCGGCAAGGCCGATTAGAAAGGCGCGGCGACTGGTCACTTTAATCCCCGTCTGCTGCGTTGAACCCGATGCCGACATCCATTTCCGGTGCAAGCTCGGACAGGATCATCAGTCGGATATGTTCAACAGCCTGTTGCAAGATCTCGACCTTCAACCGCTCTGGCGGGGCGGCTACGCCTGCAAAAATCGGATCATCCAGATTTTCGGCCAGATCAATCGCATGGTCAAAGGCGGCGATGGTTTGCGGGGCGTCCGGGGTCAGGGTTTCGACCATCCCGCGCATGGATTGCAAGGCCAGCAGAACGTTGCGCAAGGACCGCCCCGAGGCGCGGGCTTCGGCTCGTTCCGGGCGCGGGGCTGCAAAAATACCAAGAGGGCGGCCAAGGCGGCTGTCGTCCAGAAACTCAAGTCCGGTTGCAAGCTGGGTGAACAGGGCCTGACGCGCCTCGGGGCGGGTGAAAAAAGTAGGGTTCCCCGGTTCGCCTGCGGTTATCAGGGTTTCCGCAAACCCATTCTTCCAATCGGCATGCACCAGAGCTGCGATGCGGGCAAGGTCGGCGGTGGTGGCGCGGATCAGTGGGCAGGGGTCGGCGGCCAGCGGCTCTTCTGGAAACAGCAATCGTTCCATCGACAACAGGCCCCGCGCAGCGACCGATTGCTCGGCAAAGTTTTCGGGCGTCAGTTTCTCGGGATCACCCGTCAGC